>NZ_CAJULS010000041.1 GCF_910587525.1 uncultured Oscillibacter sp.
CTTGACGGCCTCGGCGAAGGCGATGTCCTGGGGCGCTTCGGCGTAGTAGGCCATAGTCTCGGCGCTCTGCTCCATCCGCTTCTGGGCGGCGGCGAGCTCCTCGACTACGAGGCCATAGGCGGCGCTTTGAAGCCACGCGGGGAGCTGCCGCCCCTTGAGGGCGTCGACCTGCTCCTGGACGTGGTCGAGTTGACTCCTCAAGACCTCCGCGTCGGAGTGGGCCGCGTTGTACTTGCTCCCCATCTCCCGGAGCTGTTCCTCGAGGAGGCTGATCCGCCCGGGGAAGCTGTAGGCCGCGTCCTCCTCAATGTTCATCTCGGCGACCTCATAGACGCCCGTGAACGCTGTCTTGAGGTAGGACTGAGGGCCCAGCTCCTCGACCATGGCCTTGATCTTCTCGAGGGTCTCCCGCTCCTGCTCCTTCGTGGCATTGGCGTCGGTGGAGACGAGCTCCGTGTCGTCAATCTCGATCTCCTTGCCGAACCGCTTGATGAGGGTTTTCCGGGCTGCGGCCTCTGTCCGCTCGACGATGTAGGCGGTGTCGATGGAGCTCTCGGGATAGTGATATTGAAGTTTGTACTCGTTCATCTGCTGCTGCTCCTTCCTGTTGTGGGGGTCAGCCGACCAAAGCCGGGACGACCCTGATCTTGTCGGTGTGCTTGTGGAGGATGACGAGCTCGCCGTTCTGCTTCTGCTTGATGACGAGCCAGTTCTCCGGGGAGAGGCCCGCTTGCCCGAGCCTGATCTTCTGCTTCCGCGTGGGCTTCTTGCCGTTTCTCATGTGCTGCCTCCTTTGCTTTTCCGGGGAGGCTGTGGTAGAGTAGAGGGGAGCGGCGAGGGCGCTCGATGAAAAAATTTCGGTTTACCATTCGCAAGGACTCAAGGACGTCTATCCGCAAGGACTCGGTCGGCTTCGGAGCTGGGGGAACAGCTCCGGGCCCCGTGTCCGGCCCCTTTTGCTATGCTTCGGTTTGCAAACTCTCGAAGTATCGGTGCCACTCCTGCGATGCTCCCATCCGGTCTCTCTCTGTTCGCCGGGTGGTGCTTTGCCCTGTCTGTAAAGCCGAGAATGAATTGAAGTAAAGGGGGTGGAGCCCTCGCCGCTCCCTTCTACTCTACCGACCGACCTCCTTTTCTGCTTTCCTTTTCGCCTGGGGTGTGGTATGCTGTTGTTGCTTAAATTCTTAATCTCACCATAGCCTATTATATTTAACAAATGAGGATTTGTCAATAGGTTTTTTCTCGATTGTTAAATCAGATTTCACAAGGGAGGATTTTCAATGGAGATCGTATTCTCGGATGTTGGAAATAGGATTGCAAGGCGTATTAAAGAGCTGGACATGAGACAGCTCGACGTCTGCAATAAAACAGGGCTTTCTACCACGGCCTTGAGTCAATATTGCACGGGGAAAAGGGTTCCCGACACGGTTTCCCTCTACAAGATCGCGACCGCTCTCGGCGTTTCTATGGAATGGGTTCTAACAGGTGAGGATGTAACAAATGAGAACTCCCAGCCCGCGCCGCCCGATCTTGAGGCCGTAAAGCGAGAGCAAGGTCTCCTCTGTGATGGGAGCCCGCTCTCGAGCCTTGAGACTGATCTCGTCGCCATGTTCCGACTCCTGCCGGAGGAGGAGCGGGAGGACGTCTTCGACATCGTCCATCTCAAATACAAGCGGCGACTTGGGAAAAAGGCGGGGTCTATCTACTGGACATATTTCGACGAGAACGGCGAGGAAAGCGGCCCCGCCGAAGGCCGTGAGGCCCGCGACGGAACCGCCTGATTTTTTGCGCCTGTATGATTAAAAACTAAATCCAAAACATGAAGAATTGAAAAAAGCGGCGCTCGACGGTGCCGGGAGCCCGGAACCCCTTGATTTACGGGCAATTCTGCAATTCTTCGCGGGTTTGGTTGATTTGAAGAATTGCTCCGGGCCGATTTCCCGCGCCCAGGGCTCGGCGTCGCTCGCCTCTGAACGGCCCGAGTAACGCCTTGTAACAGTCCGGCCCGCGCCGATCGCGGTGATGGTGGCCCTCAAAACGGGGGTTTTAACACTCCCGCCGTTATTTTCTGCACGTTTAACGCCCCTGTTTGCACGGCCCGCCCCTTGCCTTTTCCGGGCCCGTCTGCTATAATCTCACCATGGGCCGCAAAGCCCGCCCTCTTGCGTCTGCTGCTGCTGCTGACTTCCGGGGCGGGTGGAGCGGCCCTCCTGCCTTGTAGGGGCTGATTTACAAGGGTTTCCGGGCTCCTGGGCCCTCGCATACGTCCCACGGCCCCGCCGCCGTCCTGAGCCCTTCCTGGGCCGTCCAGGGCATGAAAAAAAGAGCGCCGACCGCGTCGACGCCCCCGTCTCAAGTTGTCCGAGAATTGAGCCCCCGCTCGCGGGCCCGTCCCGGTTGAAAATGCCTCGTTTCCCGCTGAAATAGCGGGTTTTCTCATGTCTTCCCGTCCCATCCCGGTTTATCCCGCGTTTCTCAAATATCCTGTCTCTCTACAGCTGGAAAACGCCTCGGTTTCCGTGGTCTTCAGGACAATGTTGTCCTTCACGGACATCTCCCCGATGAGGCCCATTTTGTTGCGGTCCTCCGGGATGTGGGACACGTTTTCCAAAATAAAGCCGTTGGGAGTGAACTGGGCCACCTGGGACCCCTTCATGTCCACCGTGCCGGCGTCCGGCGTCAGCACGCCGGTCACTACCTGGGCAAGCTGGCTCTGGCCGTTGCCGTCCACGCCGGCGATGCCCACGATCTCCCCCCGGCCCACCGTGAGGCTCACGCCGCTGAGGCCGTTGTGCTTGGAATCCTTCTGAAAATCCACGCCCCTGAGCTGGATGACCGGATCGCCGGCCTGCTCCACCTTCGTATACTGGGAGGGCGCCAGCTCCCGGCCGATCATCAGGTTGGCCAGGGCCTGTCCGTCGGTCTCCTCCCGCCTGAGGGTGGTAACCACCTCGCCGGAGCGGAGAATGGTGATACGGTCGGAGATGTGCATGACCTCCCGCATCTTGTGGCTGATGAAGATGACGCTCTTGCCCTCCTCCGTCAGCTTCCGCATGATCTTAAAGAGGCCCTCCACCTCAATGTCTGTCAGGGCCGCGGAGGGCTCGTCCAGCACCAGAAGCTCCGCGCCCCGGTACAGGGCCTTCAATATCTCCACCCGCTGCTGGGCGCCCACGGCGATCTCCGTGATGGGACGGTCCAACTCAACGTCCAGGCCGTACCGGGCGGAGAGCTCCAAAATCTCCTTTTTCCGGGTATCCCGGTCGATGAAAACTCCCTTGGTATTCCGGTCCCCCAGGATGATGTTCTCAAACACTGTCATGGCCTCCACCAGCATGAAGTGCTGGTGCACCATGCCGATCCCCAGCTTCACCGCCTGGGCCGGCGAGTCGATGCGGACCTTTTGTCCGTTTAAGTAGATGCTGCCCTCCGTGGGCTGGTAGAGGCCGATCAGGACATTCATCAGCGTGGACTTTCCCGCACCGTTCTCCCCCAGCAACGTGAGCACTTCACCCTTGTAGACAGTGAGATTGATGTCCTTGTTGGCGTAAAAATCGCCGAACCGCTTGCTGACATGCTCCATTCTCAAGAACTCTTCCAATGCGCTGTCTCCCCTCTCTGCATGGGGGCCCACCGTTTCAGAGCCCGTTCAGACTCTTTGGCAAAACGCCCCTTTATGTAGGAATCCGACATCATTATATAGAAAACAGTGGGAGATTTCAACATGTATTTTTACACCTCTCAGAAACGCTGAAAAGCCCCTTTCCGCCCGCCGCCGGGAAGAGGCCCCTCTTGGGTTCCCTGCACACCCCCGCTTTCCGCTGCATACATTTCATGCGTTTTTTGACAGTCTGAGGCGCACCGGCTGAGCCGGTGCGCCTCTTGCTGATCTCCCAGATTCAGAGTTCCGCCACATCCATGGCCGCCCGCTCCACACAGAGGGGGCTTTTGGCGTCCAGTACCAGAGAGAGCTCCGCCTCGCCTCCGTTCTCCATGCAGGGATACAGCACGGCGGCGTACCGCAGGGTTTGAGGCTTGCCTGAAAAGCGCTCCATGGAAAAGCGCAGGGGCAGCGTCTCCGTAAACGCGCCGCACGGCGTCTGCCGTAGCAGGATAGCCCCCGTCTCCTCCGCCGGGTGCATGGCACAGACGTTCAGTGTGTACTGCACAGCATAGGCCTTTCCCGGGTTCAGCCGGATCTGGGTGGGGGCCTCCTCGCTCCAGTGGATGTCATCTCCCCGCAGGATACGCCGCCGCCAAGGCAGGCGGCATCCCCGGTTCCACAACATCCCCTCCCGCTGGCCCGCCAGCTGGAGGGCGCTTTTCTCCCGGGGCTTCGGCCCGCCCGGACACGGCCCGGGACAGGGTTCAGGACAAGGTCCGGGACAGGGCCCCCACCAGGGCGGCGGGCAGGGCGGCGACGGGGGCGGACAGGCCTCCAGCACCTTCTCCAGCTTGCTTTTCAGCAGAATCTGATTTTGGGCCACCGCCTCCAGCAGGGCGGCGACACTTTTATTGACTGCCAGCACCTCCTGATGGCCCGCGCAGGGCTTTGTCCCCGGCAGGGTCCCCAGAATGTACTGCAGCTTCTCGCCCTCGGCGTTGAGGATGTGGCTCAGGGCAAGCTCCTCCATGGCAATGGACGCAATAATCATGGTCAGGGCTTCCTCCCGTGTCATATCCGCGCCGTTGGGCGGAAAGGAAGGCATAGACATATCAAAATCTCCATAGGCCGCCGGGGCCTGGAGCCTGCGGCGGCGATGTGCGGCATGGGCCGCCGCTCCATTCTATGCCCTCCGAAGCGGCCCGGTTCCGCCGGAACCCGCCGCTTCGGAGGCGCATAGAATATCCCGGGCGTTTCGCCGGTTCTCTCTCCGGCCGCTGTGCCGGCGGCCCTGGCAGACGCCCCATATTTGAAAGGAGATTCACTTATGTCTCTGCCCAGTTTTCCCGTGGTCGACCCGCCCATTCAACGGGACGACGCGGTTAACCAGATTCTCTCCTCCATCGCTATGGAGGAACTCGGCCTGAGCCACATCCTCAACGCCGAGGGCGAGAAGCTGCAATATATTCTCGGGACTCTGCCGGGCCTCAGCGGTCCTGCCGCCACAGTCAGCGACGTGCTGGCTGCCAACGAGAGCGTCCGCGGCCTGCTGGAGACTGCCGTCCAGAACCAGCTCTTCCTGAAAGCGAAGATGCAGGGCGCGCTGGACGCCTCCCCCATGCAAGGGGCCACCGGACCCACTGGGCCCACCGGGCCCACCGGCCCTGCCGGCGGCCCTGCCGGGCCTGCCGGACCCACCGGCGCTACCGGTGCCGACGGCGCTACGGGCGCCACCGGCGCAACTGGGCCTGCCGGTGCTGACGGTGTGACAGGCGCCACTGGCGCAACCGGCCCTGCCGGCGCTGCAGGTATCACGGGTGCCACTGGTGCCACCGGCCCTGCCGGTGCCGACGGCGCTGCGGGCGCCACTGGTGCCACCGGCCCTGCCGGCGCTGACGGCGCTGCGGGCGCCACCGGCCCTGCCGGGCCCACCGGCGCTACCGGTGCCGCGGGCGTCACCGGGCCCACCGGGCCCACCGGCGCAACTGGCGTCACCGGACCCACCGGACCCACCGGACCCACTGGCGTCAATGTCACCGCCACATCCGCCTTTGCCGCCAACACCAGCGGCTCTGTTCTGACCGTCATTCTGGCGGGCACCCTGGTGCCCCTGCCGGATAGCCAGCTCCTGTCCCCCGACATCACCGTCAACGGGGCCAGCACCGTGTTCACCGTCAATACCTCCGGCCGGTACCAGCTCTCCTACGACATCAACACCACCGTGGCCCTGGCCAGCGGCACCCGGCTGCTGATCAACGGCGTAGCCAACACGGCCTCCACGGTAGCCCCTCTGGTGTCGCTGAGCCACTTCTCCAACGAGATCCTGCTGGATCTGACTGCCGGGGATACCGTCTCCCTGCAGATGTTCGGCATCGCGTCTGTTGCGACATTGCTGCCCGGCTCCGCCGGCGCGTCGCTGACCATGGTCCGCCTGAGCTGAGGAGGGGTGTTGTATGTCACAGCCCACGTTTCCCCAGATTGATCCCCCGCTGACCCGCGAGGGAAGCCTTAACGAGATCATTTCCTCCATCGCCGCTGAGGAGCTCAGCTTGAGCCACATCCTCAACGCCGAAGGCGAGAAGCTGCAATACGTCCTGGGCACCCTGCCCGGCCTCAGCGAGGCAGCGGCCCTGAATGAGGTCATGCAGGTCAATGAGAGCGTACAGAATACCCTGTCCAGCATTGTGGAGCAGCAGATGCTGCTCTCCTCCAAGCTGGCCGCCGCCCTGTCCGCTCCCATCGCTCCCGGTCCCACTGGGCCTGCCGGACCCACCGGGCCCCAGGGGCCCGCCCAGGGTGCCACCGGGCCCACTGGGCTCACCGGGCCTGCTGGCGCTCCCGGCGTCACCGGCCCTACCGGACCCACCGGACCGAACGGCGCTCCCGGCATCACCGGGCCCACTGGACCCACCGGACCGGACGGCGCTCCCGGCGTTACCGGGCCCACCGGACTCACCGGAGCCGCCGGAGCCACCGGAGCTACCGGGCCCCAGGGCGCTCCCGGTGCGCCGGGTCCCAATCCCACCAACACCGCTGCCTTCGCGGCCAATACCCAGGGCAGCACCATCCTGGCGGCGCTGGGCGGCACGGCCATCCCCCTGCCCAACGCCCAGGTGCTGTCCGCGGACATCACAGCCAATGCCGGGAGCACGGTATTCACCGTGGCCACGGCGGGCACCTATCAGATCTCCTACCATGTGAACACCACATTGTCCCTGCTGATGGGGACCCGGCTGGTAATCAACGGCGTGAACAACACCGCCTCCACCATCGCCCCCGTAGTGTCCACGTCCCACTTTGAAAACCAGATCAAGGTCACCCTGCCCGCAAACTCCACCATCTCCCTCCAGATCTATCCGCCCGTTGTGGCCGGAACGGCGATCCTGGTGGGCGGCGGCGCAGGAGCCTCTCTGACCATCATCCGGCTGAGCTGAATACTGTCTAACGCCAGGGGGAGGCGCCTGCCGCCTCCCCCGCAAAACTCCCGCAAACGGAAAGGAGCGTCCCATGGTAAGCGTCAGCTTATGTATGATCGTCAAAAATGAGGAGGACGTGCTGGAGCGGTGTCTGGAGAGCGCCGCCGGTCTGGCGGATGAAATCATTATCGTGGACACCGGCTCCACTGACCGCACCCAGGAGATCGCCGCCCGATTCACGGATCAGATTTTTGACTTCCCCTGGACGGACGACTTTGCCGCCGCCCGGAACGAGTCCTTTTCCCACGCGTCCATGGACTACTGCCTGTGGCTGGACGCAGACGATGTGCTGCTGGAGGCGGACCGGGCCGCCTTCCTGACCCTGAAAGAGACCCTGGACCCCGCCGTGTCGGTGGTCATGGCTCCCTATCACACGGGTTTTGACGACAGCGGCCGCGTCACCTTCTCCTACTACCGGGAGCGGCTCATCAAAAACCGCGCCGGAATGCGCTGGGAGGGGGCTGTCCACGAGGCCGTCGCCCCGGCGGGACAGATCCTCTACGGAGACTTCGCCGTCACCCACCGTAAGACCCGCCCCGGCGACCCGGACCGGAACCTGCGGATCTATGAGGCCCAACTGGCCGCAGGAAAGACGCTGGACCCCCGCCAGCAGTTCTACTACGGCCGGGAACTCTACTACCACCAGCGCTATGAGGAAGCTCTGGCAGTCCTGGAGGACTTTCTGTCGGAAGGCCGGGGGTGGCTGGAGAACAACATCGACGCCTGCTGCCTCTGCGCCTATTGCCAGGATGCGCTGGGGCGGGATGAGGCGGCGCTGGCCTCTCTCTTCCGCACCTTCGCCTATGACCGGCCCAGGGCCGAGGTCTGCTGCGAGGCGGGCCGCTGGTTCCTTGCCCGGGAACGGTACAGCCAGGCCGCCTACTGGTACGCCCTGGCCCTGACCTGCCCCCGGGATGACCGCCGGGGCGGCTTCGTCTCCCCGGACTGCTACGGCTATCTGCCCTGCATCCAGCTGTGCGTCTGTTACAGCCGCCTGGGAGACCAGGAACGGGCAGAGTCCTTCAACGAACTGGCGGCGGCTTACAAACCGGATTCCCCGGCGGTTCTCCACAACCGGGAGTGGTTCCGGTCCCTGGCCTCCGCGTGACACCGCAGTCAGGACCACCCGGATAACGAACGGCCTGCACTCGCCCTACAAGGGTTTGATATTGGCCGCGCCTTGAAACGCGGTGGAACGGTCTGCCGACCGTATAATTTTAGCAACCCCACTATGTGGGGCTGTCAGCCTGTCGAAAAAGTCTGCCCCCAGGCAGACTTTTTCGACAGGCTGTGACGCCGCAAGGCGTCTTTTTTCTTGTCTGGGCACTTGCATTTCTTGTAAAATACCAACTTTGTCAACAGCTCCGAGAGGAGACACATGGTTGTATTTCCCTCCCCCTTGTGGTAAAACGGATCTGTAACCCGTTCAAAACGGAAAAAACGTTTCTTTTGATCACAAATTGAGTGGGCCGTTTTATGAAAGATACGCTGAAACGATTTTTATCCGGCGTCCTGATGAATCTGGAGCCGCTGAACGTCACCACGGACCATGTGGGCAACTTCCTCCAGACCACCCGGATGGCGGCGGAGATGACCCGGCTGATCGGGAGTCCCAAGCTCAAGGTTCTCTACGACGCCTACCACATGCAGCTGAACGAGGGCAGCCTCTGCGACAATATTCGGGCCTATGGAGACCAGTTCGGCCACATCTACGTGGCGGACGTCCCCGGCCGCCATGAACCCGGCACCGGAGAGATCAACTACGCCAATGTATTCGCCTGCCTGGAGAAAACCGGATACACAGGGCTTATCGGCTTTGAGCTCATCCCAAAAACCACCACCGCTGAGGCGGTAAAAACAATCATGAAACTCTAAATTCAATATCTTAAAAAGGAGAGACGCATATGAAAACCATTAAAATCGGCATCATCGGAGCTGGACGGATCGGTCGTGTCCATGCGGAGAACATCGCCAAATTTGTCCCGGAGATGGAGATCAAGACCATCGCCGACCCTTACATGAGCGGGGAGACCGTGGAGTTCCTCCAGCGCCTGCGCATCCCCAACATCGTCAAGGACGCGGACATCATCCTGAAGGACCCCGAAATCAAGGCGGTCGTCGTCTGCTCTCCTACGGACCTCCACGCGGAATACTCCATCAAGGCAGCCGAGGCCGGGAAGGACGTGTTTGTGGAGAAGCCCGTGGACTACCGTATCGAGCGGGTGAAGGAGGTCATCGCCGCGGCGAAGAAGGCCGGGGTCAAGCTCCAGGTGGGCTTTAACCGCCGCTTCGACCACAACCACCGGGCCGTCTACGAGGCCGTCCGGGCAGGCAAGGTCGGCAAGGTCAACCTGGTGAAAATCAGCTCCCGGGACCCCGAGCCCCCCACCATCGACTATGTGAAGGTCTCCGGCGGCATCTTCTACGACATGATGGTCCACGACTTCGACATGGCCCGGTTCCTGGCGGGGTCCGAGGTCACGGAGGTCTTCGCCTACGGCGGCGTGCTGGTGGACCCGGCCATCGGCGAGGCGGGGGACGTGGATACCGCCGTGGTGTCCCTGAAATTTGCCAACGGGGCCATGGGCGTCATCGACAACAGCCGGAAGGCCGTCTACGGCTACGACCAACGGGTGGAGGTCTTCGGGTCCGAGGGCGCGGTCATGGACGAAAACGATACCCCCAACAACGCTACCTTCTACGGCGCGGATGGAACGTCCTCCAGCCCCTGCTACAAAATCATGTGGGACCGCTACACCATGGCTTTTGCCGCCGAGCAGAAAGCCTTTGCCGAGGCGGTCATCAACGGCACGGAGACCCAGGTCACCGGCGAGGACGGCCTGGCCCCCATCCTCATTGCCGCCGCCGCTACCAAGTCCCTCAAGGAAGGGCGGCCCGTCAAGATTTCGGAAATTCAGTAAACCAGCGTTTGACTCCCTGACTCCCTGTGTCCCCCTGACAGCGGAGGGCAGACACCCCGGCCTGTCCCGGCAGCCTGCGGACAGGCCGGGCAGTTTTGCGGCCATTCGTACTGCGCGAATGACCGCAAAACTGCCCGAACAGGCTGAAAAACAAGTGAATAAATGGAAAGGGGCATTTTCATGCTTTATGAGATTTCCGTCTCTTCTGCTGAGGCTATGGTTAAAATTTCTCATCTCCACACCTTGCTCAAACGCTTATGAATACAGGTTTTAACTAAGGGCGTGATACTGGCCGCGCCTCAAGGTGCGGCGAAACGGTCTGCCGACCGCATACTTTTACAAGCGGCCCCACAAAGTGGGGCTGTTTTCAATTTTACAACAACGCTAGGCGCCCCCTCGGTATCTTCCGGCGGGAGCGCCTGGCGGCCCTCAGCGGGATGGCTCCCCGATCCGCTCCGCCAGGGGATTCCACCTTCCGCTGATAAAGGAAACCAGATAGAACACAAAAACAAGCACATTGTGGGCGATCATGCAGCCCCAGGCGGCCACCAATCCCAAGCCCAGCAGATGAATACAGATAAAGGTGCCCACAATGCGGACACACCACATGCCAATGATATTATAGACAAACGGCGTTTTTGTCTTGCCGACGCCCATCATGATGCCCTCCACAATGATGGAGACGCCGTACAGCGGCTCCGAGACCGCCACCATCCGCAGCACCGTGGTCCCCAGCGACTTCACCGCCTCGCTGTTTGAAAAAAGCCCCATAAGAGACGGCGCAGAGACAAAGAGCGCCCCGCCGGTGACGCACATCAGGCAGATTTCCACCGGCAGGAACATGGCTGTCAGCGCCTTCATGCGCTTCTGGTCCCCGGCGCCGTAGGCGTTGCCGGTCAGTGTAGCGGCGGCGGTCTGCATCCCGTAGCCGGGGATGTAGAAGGCGGATTCCACAGTGTTGGCGATAGTGTGGGCGGCGGTGGCCACCTCTCCCAGAGAGTTGATCATGGCGGCGAAGGCCACATAGCCCAGAGAGGTGCCGAACCGCTGAAACATATTGGGCAGGGCAATGCGCAGGCAGGGCCGGAGAATCGCCGGGTCCGGCCGCAGGCTCTCCCCTCTGGGGGAGAGCTCAGGGTGGCGCCACAGCGACCAGGTGATGCGGACGCCGCCCCAGGTAAAGGCCACGGCGCTGGCAGCGGCCGCGCCCACAACGCCCATCCCCGCGCCGGGCACGGTGACGGCACGGCCGAACAGCACCACCGTGCGGGTGGGGTAGATCAGCAGGAAGTTTAAAACCACGTTGATGCAGTTCACCCAGAGCCCCACCTTCATAGGCGTCCTGGTATCGCCCGCCGCCCGGAGGGCGGTGCCGAAAATGATGCCCGCTGTCCGGGGCAGCAGAGGCAGGTACAGAATCAGGAAATACCGGGAGGCCGTGGGGCGGATGTGGGGCTCCACCTGCATCCATGCAGGAATCACGCCGCTGACGGCGGTGGTCAAGATCGTGGCGGCCGTACCGATCACCAGCACGGCGAGGACCGACTGGGCCGCGGCTTTTCGGGCCGTTCGTGTATCCTGGGCGCCGCAGGCCCTGGAGATGATGGCGAGAAATCCCACGCTGAATGCGGTGAGCGTGGAGGAGACCAGCCACCCCACGGTGCTGGTGGCCCCCACCGCCGCCGTGGCCTGGGTGCCCAAGGCTCCCACCATGGCGGTGTCGATGTACTGGACCGCAGACTGGCTCATCTGCTCCAGCATAGTGGGCCAGGCCAGGGTCAGGATCACCCGGACCATAGCCCGGGATTCATTTTGTAATCTCATCATATCGAATTGTCACCTCGGCCGACGTATTGCGCATTGGCTCTATCATAACGCAGCTTCGCGGGATTTGCAAACCTGTTTTTGCATAAAAGCATATGGCAAAAACCAAAACGGCCTTTTAAGATCCCGGATCGTTTTACAGTTGAGAAAACCCGTGAGAGGAGGCGCGTGCGCTGACGGCGGAGGAGGCATTTGAAAAGGCCTGCGCGGCATAGGGCCCGGCGCTGTACCGCCTCCGCCTGGTGCAGCCGGGCAGCTCCGCGGAGGCCGTCCTGGCGGGAGACGCGGAAATCTCATAACCGGGAAAGACCGGCGGCGTGCCTCTCCAAAAAACTCCGGCCCGTGTCAGGAATCCGCGGCTTTACATTGCCGGAATTTGCTGGTATAATAACCATAAAATCGCACAACAGCCGCCTGTGCCGAAGGGTACCGGGCGTCTGTTTTCAGAGAGGAGTCCCGCCGTGCTGGATTTTGAGAAGATAGTGGAGTACCGCAACAAGCGCAACCGCTTCGCCCGCAAACTGGGCATCGTGGTGGAGGCCATCTCCCCTGGCTCCGCCCGGGTAGTGAAGGCCATTGAGGAGGACGACCTGAACCCCCTGGGCCTGGCCCACGGCGGGGTGTATTTCACCATGGCGGACTCCGCCGCCGGCTCCGCCATGGTGTCCAGGGGCTACGCCGCGGTGACCATGAGCGCCACGTACAACTTTTTCCGCAGCGCCCAGGCCGGGGACGTGGTCACCGCCGAGGCGGCGGAGGTGAAGGCCGGGAATACGATCTGCGTCTATGACGTGCGGGTCACGGACCAGAACGGCGTTCTGCTGGGCACGGGGACGTTTACCTTTTACCAGCTGGAGGAGAAAATCGAGATCTAAGAACCTGTATTCACAAGAAGATAATCAGTGATAAAATAGGATACATGGAAGGAAAAGGGCGAGAGTCGTATCCCAGCGACTTGACAGATGAGCAGTGGGAAGAAATATCACCATTATATACAGGGATGCGCAAGTGCACGTGGAACAAACGAAAGGCAGGAAGCGGCACATTGTAGTGGATGTGCTGGGTTGCCTGTTGTGGTTCATGCTGCCAATGTTCATGACACAAAAGGTGGAATATGTACCGCTAAACGAGCGTATAAGCGGTATCCATCTGTTCAGAAGTTCTGTGCGGCCGCAGGATACCGGGGGACTTTTGTTTCTGATTTGAAGGAACAGCTTGACCTTAATGTTGATATTTCAGAGAGAATCAAGCCCCATCAATGGAAAAAACTCCCTTGGCGATGGGCGGTGGAGTGCACCCTCTCTTGGCTCAATCATTCCAGACGTCTCAGCAAAGATTATGAGATTTCCATCTCTTCCGCTGAAGCTATGGTTGAAATTTTTCATCTCCACATGCTACTCAAACGCTTATGAATACAGCTTCTGAACCCTGAGCGGGGGCGGCTGACGGCCGCCCCCGCTCTTTTGAAGCCCCAAACTCTCCAGCAGCTCCGCCGCCCGCTGGTCCATCTTTGTCTCCGAGCGCTTCAAAAAGCGGCGGAGGGATTTGCAGCACGCGCAGCTGATGCGCAGGTTTCTCAGACTCCCGTCATTTTTTCTAAACTTTCCCAAGTCAATGACCCGCTAGAGCTGCATCATGTGACCTCCTGTGACCAGCGGATGATGTCCAGAATGTCATTCCTGACACCGTCGAGGCGGGCTGACCCCCGCCAAAGCATGAAATTCTTTTGACAGTGTGTTTTCCTAATAAAACGCAATCTTATGTGTAATGAGACTCCTCAGGCAGTGCCGAAGGGCTCTGGGACACCGGAAACGGCCTCCGCCCTGGACCGCGGGAATCATCCAGAGAGTCACTAAGCAGCCGGAGGAGGCCTAGGACAGCACGTTTGCCGGCACTGGGCGGCACACTGGTCCCCGAATGGCAGAAGAGGCCGCCAGGTGATTTGAGAAGGCCATGCTTCAGGAGTTTAAAAATAATTTTTGATTATGTTGCACAGTCCCGCGCAAATATTGGGACTGTGCCCCCTGCTCTTAAATAGTGTTTACAGGAAATATATGGTATCAGAAATGACTATGTTTTTTGCCTATTTTCTCAAATATCATAGAGCTGATTTGTGCAAATCCACTTATGATTAACAACTCTTCGAACACGCTCTGCCTGGGAAAATGCGCAAAATCTCTTAAATTCCTACAAATTTGGGAGCAGACTGCGTATCCAGTAATTTTTAGCAGACACTATCTAGAATAAAATTTGTTATTATAAAATAAACTCTGAGAACGCCAACATCATATCAAGTAAAAGAGAAATCCATGAACGGCAAACCCCTATGATACATAGCACCCAAAGTTGAAAAATCATGTAACCATTGAAACACAGGGCTACAGGAAAAGAATAGCGCTGCCCAATCCCAACAGCTGACAACAATTTGTTCAGATTGGCGGAGGGATTTATGTTGTTTCCCTCAAATACCCAAAATTTGTCCCCCATCATGTGAAAAACGGGTGTTTCGGAATTTCGGCGAGTCTGATAAAATCTAACAAAATAGCCAGTGAAGGGGGAAACTGTGTGGAATATGTGCTGGAAATGAAAGACATCAGCAAAACTTTTCCAGGTGTCGTTGCGCTCGACCATGTGCAGTTGCAGGTAAAGCCAGGGGAAGTCCATGCGCTGATGGGAGAAAACGGCGCTGGAAAATCCACCCTGATGAAAATCCTGATGGGTATTTATACCAAAGACTCCGGCGGAGAGATCTGCTTTGATGGAAAGCCATATAACGCGTCCAATCCCAAAGAGGCCATGGATATGGGGGTGGCGATGATCCACCAGGAACTGAACCCGATCCTGGACATGACAGTGTATGAAAACATCTTTGTGGGGCGGGAGCTGCGTAAAAACGGTCTCGTGGACAAAAAGGCAGAGATCGAAGAGGCGGAAAAGCTGATCAGAGAGTGCGGCCTGCATGTATCGCCCAAGGAGACACTGCGGAATCTCACGGTGGCACAGTGCCAGCTGATAGAGATCATCAAAGCAATCTCTATCAATGCAAAGGTCATCGTCATGGATGAGCCCACTGCCGCCATCACTGAACGGGAGGTAGAGTTCCTGTTCGAACACATTCGCAGGCTCACGCAAAAAGGCGTCGCCATCATTTATATTTCCCACCGGATGGCGGAGATCTTCACGATCTGCGACCGGGTCAGTGTTTACCGCGACGGACAGTACATCGGCACGGACGAAACAAAAAATCTGGATGAGGCCGCACTGATCAAGATGATGGTGGGCCGGGAGATTACAGATGTATATCCCAAGCTGCACGCGGACATTGGCGAGGTGATTTTTGAGGCAAAGGATATCGTCCGCGCGGACAACAAGGTGAAGGGCGTCAGTCTGTCCGTCCGCAGGGGTGAGATCCTGGGGATCGGAGGTCTGGTGGGCGCCGGCCGGAGCGAACTGGTAGAGGGAATTTTCGGAATACATCCGCTCTCTCACGGCGAGATCCGCGTGAAAGGCAGAAAGGTGAAGGTGTCCTCGCCCCAGGATATTATCAAGGAGGGCGTGGCGCTCATTACCGAGGACCGGAAGGTCACAGGACTGAATCTGAGCGGGACCGTCAACGACAATATCGCCATGGTGGCCATTAAAAAGCTGCTGACAAAAGGGCTTTATAACAAGTCCAAGGCCCATAAGGCCTCTCAGGAATACGTGGAAAAGCTGAAGATAAAAACGCCCTCTGTCAATCAGATCGTCGGCAATCTGTCTGGCGGCAACCAGCAGAAGACCGTCATTGCCAAGTGGCTTCTGAACGATCCGGATATCATCATCTTGGATGAGCCTACGCGGGGAATCGACGTTGGCGCCAAGCGGGATATTTACCTGCTGTTGGGAAATCTGGTGCAGCAGGGCAAAGCGGTCATCATCATCTCGTCGGAAATCCCGGAGTTGATGGGAATTTGCGACCGGCTCGTTGTCATGTGCGAGGGGAATTATTCCGGCGAGGTCCAGCGTGGGGAGTTCTCTCAGGAGCGCATCATGGCATTGGCCTCCGCCATTAAAGTATAAAGGAAGAGAATATTATGAAAGAGATGAAACGTACGAAGGCCCTCATCAGCGAATATTTTATCTTTGTGATCTTTATTGCGCTGGTGGTTGTTCTGACCTGCCTGAAGCCCAGCTTTATCACGCCCGGCAACCTGGTCAATATCCTCAAGCAGGCGTCTATCAACGGTATTCTGGCATTTGGCATGATGTTCGTCATCGTTGCCGGCGGATTTGATATGTCCGTCGGGTCTACAGTGGCGTTTACCGGCGTTTTGGCGGCCATGCTGGGCCAGGGGCAGTATCCGCTGATTGTGCCTCTGATCGTGGCCATGCTGGGCGGCCTGGCTGTTGGTGTGGTGAATGGTGTCGGTGTTGCCGTGGGGAACCTGCCCCCCTTTATTATGACGCTCGGCACGATGACCGCCGTCCGCGGCCTGGCGCTGCTGATCTCCAAAGGCAAGCCGGTCATTGGCATCAGCGCGGAGTACAAAGCCGTCGCGGCCTCCACATTTTGGGGGATTCCCATGCTGGCGGTCTTCCTGGTAATCATCATTGCGGTCTGCTCGTTTATTCTGGCAAAAACCGTCTATGGGCGCCGGGTCTACGCCTGCGGTGGCAATCTGCTGGCGGCGCGTGTATCCGGTATCAACACTACCAGGATCCGCATTTCAACATTTGCCATTGCCGGTCTGCTGGCCGGCCTGAGCGGGTTCTTGATGACATCCCGTGTTACAATCGGCCAGCCTACCGCGGCAGAGAGCTATGAGATGGACGCCATTACGGCCTGCGTGGTGGGCGGCGTATCCATGT
>NZ_CAJULS010000042.1 GCF_910587525.1 uncultured Oscillibacter sp.
GCGATGAGGTCCGAGTTTTTCTCCGTCCGCAGCAGATAGGCCCAGCCCTTGAGCCAGCGGTACTCGTCTCCCGCCGCCGTGGTCATGGAGGGCTCCCGCACCACCTCGGTCCGGTAGATGCGGGCCGTCTGCCCCCGGGCGGACCACTGGTGGTCGAAGATGCCGCTCTTGCCCAGGAAAAGCTCCCCCAGCCGCTCCAGCGCCGCGCCGTCGAACCGCTCAAAGTCCCGGTCCACCTCGTTGTCGCACAGCCGCAGGCTGAAGGTGTACGCCTGCTCCGCCGTCAGCGGCGTCCTGGCAAACCGGTTGATGGCCTCCAGCTCCTGCTGTCCGGGCAGTCCTGCCGCCGCCTCGCTTCGCTCCTTACGCAATTCCATTGCGCTCTCTCCTTCCGGCTTCCTTTTCGTCATTCTCAATCCTCAGTTTTCTCGCCTGCTCCCGGTAGAGCTCCGCCCGGGCCTCCTCCACCTGGTCCTGGAGGTTGATGTCGTCCCACTCCACCGCAAAGCCGCAGGTGTACCCGTGCATCCGCAGCCACATCCGGCAGATCCGCTCCACCACCGGCGTCAGCGTCCGCCGAATGGCGGTGATCTCCGTAGTCAGCAGGTCCGCCTGCTGGGAGCTCATCCGCTCCGTGGAATTCCAGCTTAATCCCAGCATAAAGGGCGGAATGCCGGTCTTGGCCACAATCTGCTCCAGAATCTGCCGCACCGGCACCTCGCTGTCCAGAATGGGCGCGTCGGCGCCAATGGCCCTGATCTCCACATCCCCCACGGCCACAAAGTCCCGCACGCTGCCGCTGCGGCTGTCCTGCATGGCCCGGGACCACTCCTCCGCCAGCAGCCGCCCCCGCTCCGCCGCGGAGGCGCCCTCGCCGTTTTTGCACGTAACCGCAAAGCGCACGTTGCCGCACCGTTCCCAGTTGACGCCGATGGTGTGGTAGATACTCGTCAGAATCTCCGACAAAAAGGGCAGGGACCGCAGCAGAGACACGCCATAGGGATTTCCCGCCTCCGGGTTCAGCGGCGTAAACAGCAGCAGGTCCTGACAGGGCAGGGGGCCCATCCGTCCCCGCTCGTCCGCCCCGCAGATCACAAATTCCAGCGGGTGCTCCCCCTCCCGGATCTCAATGTCCTCCACCCGGCCGCACACCAGCGCCGTAATATCCCCGCCGCCCTGGGCGGGCACGATCTCGCCGACGGCCCGCCCGCAGGTGAGAAGCGAGTCCAGATAGCAGTCCAGAAAGGCGTTGACGCCGAACTGCCCCCGCCCCACAGGCACGGTCCGCAGAAACTCCTCCAGCGCCCGCTCCGCCGTCCGGTCGCCGCACCGGGCCGTCACGCCCCCGGTCATGCGGATCAGCTTATAAACTGCCGCGTCCACCACCGGCACGGCCTCCCGCACCGCCCGGTACAGCCGGGTCTCTCCCCGGCTCAGGGGCACGTAGTTTTCCAGCATCCCAAAGGGATGCCGCTCTCCACTGCGCAGCTGCACTGCTGCGGGAGATGTCTCCTCCTGCCGCTTTTTGAACCATCTCAAAGTCCTGATCCCTCCTCATATTCTCCGCTCCACGCTCATGGCGGCAAAGCCGCCCCCGTCCCCCGCTGCCAGATCCATGGCGAAATAGCGCATCTCGTCCATGGCGTGGTCGTTTTCCTTCCTGGGCGCGTCCCGGCCGGGCCGCTCGTCCCAGCAGTAGAGCTCCATCTCCCGCAGACAGTCCCGGCATTCCTGGCAGATCACGATCCGCCGCCGTTTCAGCAGGTCCGCCGTCACCCGGATGCCGTCCGCCACGTCGTTGTCCGCCCGGACCACCCGGAACCCCTTCCGCCGCAGGACCTCGATGAAGCTGGCCGCCGAGGGGTCCACGATTACCCGCTGGATTTCCCGTCCCCCGGCCAGGGCCGCCAGATCCTCTGCGTACTCCGCGTCTGTCCGCTGCCGTCCGGCCCTCCGGGAATTGTAGTAGAACTCCTGTACCCGGTACCACACCCCGTCCAGCTCCCCCCACAGCCCGAAGGAGGCGGGGTTGGCGGTGCCGTAGTCCACGGAGATCCGCCACCGGGCAAAGGGGCCCGCCGGGGCCGCCGGGGCGTCCCGCTCCCGGTCAAAGAAGTCGTATACCAGCCCCTGGGCGGCGGTCCATTCCCCCAGCACGAACCGCCGGTAGAACACCCCGGAGTAGGCCCGCCGGTACCGCTCCCGGATGTGCCGGGACAGGGCGGGATTGTCCTCCATGGTGAAGTGGAGGTACAGCGCCCGCCGCTCCCGGGCCCTCAAAATCCACTCCCGGTAAAACCAGTGCTGGGGCCCCTCCGGGTTGCAGTTGAACCACAGCCGGCTCCCCGCCACGCTGCACCGGGCGACGGCCTGCTCCACAAAGGAGCGGGGCATCAGCGCCGCCTCGTCCAGCAGCACCCCCGCCAGGGTGCTCCCCTGGATCAGAGCCGCGCTGGACTCGTCCCGCCCACCGAAGAGCAGAAATCGGTTTTCATGTCCCGCAAACCGCACCACCAGCAGGTTTTCCGACCGCCGCTCCCGGACGTTCATGCCGGCGCTCCGCAGATAGGGCACCAGCTCTGCCAGCAGATTCCGCCGCAGAGAGCCGATGGTCTTGCCGCAGAGCCCGAACTGCTGCCCGTCAAACCGGGCCTGGGCCCACAGAAAAAAGGACAGCCCCATGGAGAAGGTCTTGCCGCTGCGCACCGCCCCGTCGCAGATGACAGCCTCCCACCTCTCCGACTGCCACCAGGTCAGAACCCGTTTCTGCTTGGGGGAAAAATTCCTGATTTCACCCGTTGTCCCATCCCTCCCCTGTCTCTCCGCAGCCCTCCGCCAGTGCCCGGTACAGTGCCGCGGCCCCGCGGCCGCCGTCCTCCAGCAGGGTACAGAGCGTCTCCAGCGCCTGCACCCGGTCTGCCAGCTTCACCTCCACGCCGCCCTTGTCGGTCACCTTGAACTCCGCCACGGCAGAGAGATCCAACTCCTCCGGGTCCACCTCCCCGGGGCGCAGAGCCAGCCGCACTGCGTCGTTGGCCCTGCCGAAGGCCAGCTGCGCCAGCCGCCGCAGAACCTCTTCCCGCCGCAGCTGGCCCGCCGCGTCCGCCTGTATCTTCTCCAAGCTGTCCGCCTCCTCTCCAAGCACTCTCTACACGAAGGGCTCCGCTTCCTGAAAAGTTGCACGCCGCCGTGCGCTCTCCGAAAAAATTTTTTCAAAATTTAGAAAAAACGCGGCGCAGGACATTTGTCCTGCGCCGCGCCAGGCTGTCAACGATCCTCGCCAACGGCGAGACTTTTCATAAATACTGCGTTTCTAAGAGAATACAAAAGTTTTCGATAGATTGAACGGGCTTTGCCCGCTGTGTTTTTCCTTGACATACCTTGCGATGCTATATATAATAAGCCTAGAGATACTAGGCTTTGTTGGATAAATAGCGAAATGCGCAAGGGCGAGAGATTTTTCCGCTGGCAAGGCAAAAATTCGCAGGAGCACCTTGTGTGTTCCAAGAATTTTTAACGCGGCGCAGGGGAAAAGGGCCGCCGCTTGGACGTTTTGACATTTTTCGGCCTGGGTTTTATTTCGGAGAGGAGTGAGGAAGATGCGGAAAAAACAGCAGATCGAGCACACGCCGCTGCTGGTGCTGTCCCTGCTGGCCGGGGAGGATATGTACGGCTACCAGATGATCCTGGAGCTGGCCCGCCGGTCCAACCACACCTTTGATATGAAGGAGGGCACGCTGTACCCCGTGCTCCACGGTCTGGAGCAGCAGGGCTATGTGGAGGCATACCGGCAGGAGGCCCCCACAGGCCGGATGCGGAAATACTACCACTTGACGAAAAAGGGCGGCGAGGCCCTGCGGGCGGAGGCGGAGAGCTGGCGGCGGTACTCCGGCGCGGTGAATGCGGTGCTCCAGTCCTCCGCCCTGGGAACGGCGTGATGGACCGGGCGGAATACTGCGCCCAGGTGCTCTCCCACCTCCGCCGCCTGTCCCGTGAGGAAAAGGAGGCCGTCCGGGCGGAGCTGGAGGAGCACATGGAGGACCACATCTGCGCCCTGCTGGAGCTGGGGTACGATGAGAGGCTTGCGGAGGAGCGGACCATGGCCGCCATGGGAGACCCGGCGGAGGTGGGCCGGGAGATGGACAAGCAGTATCCCCGGTATTGGGACAGGATTACCGGCGTGTCCGTCATCGTCTCTATCGTTATGATCTTCGTGATGGTGCTGGGCATCGGGAGTCTGGGCTTTTTGTGGGACAGCGTAGCCTTCCGCTTCCGGGCCCCGGAGAACCGCAGTGCCATGGACTATACGGCGGAAGAGGAGCGGGATATCCGGGTCACCGTGGGCAACGACGTTTTGCGGGTCTACCGCGTCTCCGTGGGCGTCAAGGAGGGGGAGCGGGTGGCGGAGGTTGCCGTCTGTACCTATGACCGGATTCCCGGCGGCATCGTGTCCGGAAAGCTGCTGGACTGCCTTACGGCGGAGAGCCAGCGGGGAGAGACCCGATGGGACGGCGGCCACGGCGGAGGCGGCGGCCACTGGCTGGCGGAGTATACCCGCCTGCGGGCCCCGGTCCGGCTGGGAGACGACCACATCACGCTGCGGTACGAGCGGTTGGGCGAGACCGTTTTGATCGATATCCCCCTGCCGGAGGAGGTGGGATCATGAAGCGGAGAAAGAGACTGCCCACCCGGAGGCGGGACGCCCTCCGCCATGCCTCCCGGGCCCTGATTTTGCTGCTGCTGGTGCAGAACCTGCTGCATGTGGGACTGCTGCTGCCGGTCCAGGCTCTTCGGGAGACGGAGGAGCGGGAGGGCGTCTGCGGTACGAAAGTCCTCCGGCGCATTTGGGAACCGGATATCTACAAAACCTCCCTGTTTTACCTGACGGCCAGCGAAAATGCCCTGCTGCTGGGGGATGTCCACTTCACGCACCTGGGCTGGTTTCCCCAGTTCGGCGCCGCCCTGGACTGCACCGGCGGCGCCCCGCTGTACGCCGCGGAGCGGACTGTCAGCCGGTACGGTCAGGAGGAAATGTATTGCTTTTTCTATGGCCGGGCGGACGCTCCCTCCATCGAGACGGTGGAGCTCAGCCTCCGTTACATCAGCGGCTACGATGAAGCGGAGGGGGAGAATATCTATCAGGAGCATGTCCGGCTCACAGTTCCAAAAGAGAGCTGGATGGAACGGGATGGCCACCGGTATTTTCTCCTGCCCTACAAGCTGGAGGGCTGGCCCTACCAGACCAGCGAGCACACTTTTGTCACCGGGAGGGACAATGCCGGAAAAGTTGTCACAGAGTTTGAAATCACCGAGGGCTCCTATGCCTCCTACGGCTGAAACAGGGCCCCGCGTCCGTGGGACGCGGGGCCCTGTTGTGTTTATCTCCTGCCTGACAGCTGCTCCAGAATGTTCCCGCTGAACCGCTCCAGCCGTTCTTCAATTCCCGGCAGTTTTACCGCCGTACCGGCGTCGTTGGCGGTCTCCAGCATAGCAAACTGCGGCGGCAGCCAGAAGCCCTTGTTCATGTTCATGGCGGACACCACCTGGCTGGCCACAATGTCCCCGCCGGAGTACCCCGAAACCACGACGGCGAACACCGCCGTGTCCTCAAAGGGCGCGGCCCGGTACAGGGCCGTCAGGCGGTTGACGGCGGCGGTGAGGTTGGCGGGCAGGGCGTCGTTGTAGTTGGGGCACAGCAGCACCACGCCGTCCGCCGCCCGGACGGCAGGGTATACCTCCTCCACCATGACGCCGCCGTAGAAGCAGTCCCCCCGCTCCCCGAAGTGGAGGCAGGCGGTGTAGGGGCACCCGGCGCAGTCCGCCAGGGTGCCGTTGCGAAGGCCGATCTCCGTGATCTCACAGGCCCTCTCCAGCCGTTCCCGGCACCGGCTCCACAGGGCCAGGGTGTTAGAGGTGCGGCGGCTGGAGGCGTGGAGCACCAGGAGCTTTGGCCGCTGCCGCCGGGGCGGGGCAAAGTCCAGAACCCGCCGGACCAGGTCCGCCGCCGCGCGCCGGTAGGCCTCCTCCAAAGAACACCCGGCGTTTTTTGCCTGGACGGTGAAGTTCCGCAGGTCCCCCGTAGCCTCCACCAGGGGCCGGCCCGGGAAGGCGCAGCCCGCCAGGCTGGCCGCCAGTACCAGCTCCCGCCCCGCGGACTTGGTGTAAAGGTCCCCAGTCCCGTCCGCCAGCACGCCGCCCACGCACCCCCGGAGACAGTCCGGATGGGTGCGGAGGTACGCCAGCAGGCTGTATAATTCATGGTTTACGCCGCTGCCATCCAGGGGCACGGCGAAGAGGACCCGGCGGTTTTCCAAGGGGCCCTCCAGCCGGGACCACACCTGGGACCGGCGGCCCTCCCGGGCGGCGGACAGCACCGTTTCCAGCCGTCCGCTATGGCGGCCCGCGTGGAGGATCAGCAGCTCGCCGTCCATAAAGACACCTCCTCCCGGCCCAGCCGGGGACATAGTACGAATAGCACGCCGGCACATCCCTCAGGGCCTGGCAGAGAAACACCGCCGCCAGAACATTCAGTCCAAAGGCGGCGCTAAAATCCCCCCGGCGCTTTTCGGACGCCGCCAGGGCCGCCAGCACACCGCAGGCCCCGCCAGGGCCAGCAGCAGCCAATACCCGATTTTCCACCCCGGCTTACGGCGCCGCCTCCGGTGAGAGGGCCCGCAGCGCCGCCTCCGTCTCCCGCAGTCGGGCAAAGAGCGGGTCCGGCATCTCCAGCGTCTCAATCTCCAGCCCCCGGGCCGTGAAACGGTTCTTGCAGCCGAACCACACGCCCCCCAGGGGCACGGAGCCGCAGTGCCACGCCCCCCGCAGGCTCAGCAGCAGCTGCATGGCCCCGGAGGACACGGCGGGGGCCACGTAGGGCTTGAACCCCAGCTCCCGGATGCGGAGGTTGGCCTCCAGGGTCAGGCGGGTCAGCTCCCGGGAGAGTTCATCGTCGTAGTGTTCCACGGAGTTGGCAATCACCAGCCCCTTGCCGTGGGGGCCGAAGCTGCGGCCCTCGGTGAGGAAGGCAGCAAAGCGGGGGTCCTGTTTCGCAAAGTACGCCGCCCGGGCGTTCATCACCCCCAGGCCAAAGCCCTGCACCTGCTCCGGCAGAAGGCCTAGACCGTCCCAATTGCCGGCTTCATCCCGGTTAGAGGCCCGCCAGGCCGCCTGGCACAGCTGGTCCACCGGGTCGCTGAGGACGATGAAAAGCCCTCGGAAGTCCGCGGCCCTGGCCTGCCGGGCGAACCGCTCCGCAAGGGGCCGGTTAGCCTCCAGCTGGGCCATGCGCACGTCCTGCACGCCGCTTCCTACCGGCGGAATGGCCCTGGCGGCGGCGAAGATGAATACATCGCAGTCAAAGAGGCGCTCCGGCGGTGCCGCATCCACTGCCGGAAGGGCGTCATAGTCCCAGGGCCAGGCGATCTGGCCCATCTCCGCGACCCACCGGGCCACGGCGTTCCCACTGAGGTCACAGATGCCGGTGGAGGAGACCACATCGCCTCCCAGCAGTTTCAGCGCCGTCAGCAGCGTACCGCCCACGTCCCCCACCGCCAGCAGGTGGACCCGCTTCTTCCCCGGCCTGGGTGCGGCGAAATCCAGGGCCCGCCTCCAGCGGGGGTGCCGGAGGTTCGCGCCGGTAAGGTTGCCTGCCGCAATGGCGGCGGAGACAGCCTCCGGCAGCTCCGGTTCCGCCCCCATCCGCCGGGGGTCCAGCCAGGCCGCATCCGGGTGCTCCGCCGTCAGCTGGCGGGGGTCTGTCACGCGCCAGGCGGCGGGGTGCAGAGCGGGGTCCCCGCGGACCAGAAACAGCTCCGGCGTCCCCGGCTCCGCCGGGGGAAAGGGCAGATCTGCCGCAAAGGATGCAGCCGTTTTTTCGTTGATGTTGTACCAGTACATAGGTCTCCGATCTCCTGTCTTTGTCCTTATTCCAGCAGCTCCCGCATCCGCAGCAGCATCTTCAAATCGTTCTCCAGGCACATGGAGGCCGGCAGGCTGGCGTCGTAGAGCAGGCAGTTCCCCTTATCCGGGCTCAGGGGCAGGATCACCGCCTCACTGAGGCGGGAGAGGGTCAGATTCCGGGCGTAGCGCTCCCGGTAGGCCGACTCCAGCGCCAGCAGAATATCCCGGCCGTTGGTCAGGCAGGCCATGGAGAAGGCGAACACCGCCTCCCGGCCGCACTCCTTGTAGAACTTGGGGAAGGCGTAGGGCAGGATCAGGTTCACCGCCGGGGTCAGTCCGGGCACGGAGGCCCGGGCCCCGCCCACGGTGTCGCCGCCGATGAAGGGGTACATGGTGGACTCCACAAACCAGGCCCGCATGTTGGGGATGTAGTAGACGCTGTCCACCTCCCGGCCCCGGGCGGCCATCAGGTCCCGGCCCCGGCCGGAGAGCAGGCCCACCACGCAGCGGTCGATGTCCACGCCCTCCTGCCGGAACAGGGGATCCAGGGCCTGGATGCGGTTGCCGGAGTGGATCAGGTCGTCCACCAGCATCACGGGCCGGCGGAAGGAGCGGATAGTCCGGATCTGGCTCTCCAAGGGCGCGTAGCCGGGGAAGGCCTGGATGGTGAATGACTTCAGGTCCGGGGCAAAGACCTTGTCGGTGTGGACGGTCTTAGTGACGGTGTTGGGCACGGCGCTGCCCCGGAGAATCTTGCCGAAGGGCACGCACATCTTGGGGCCCAGGACCCGGGGGACGGTGGGCTCGGCGGGCACGCCGTTGAGGTCCGTCAGCTTTCCCACAAGCCGGTGGTAGATGACCTCGGCGTTGAGGGACAGCACCAGCGCCCCGGGGTACAGTCCGCAGATGGCCCGCTGGAGCTGGTGGTGGGCCTTTCGGATGGCCGTGAGCACCTGGAGGTCGGAGGAAAAGGGCTCTTTCAGGGTGGTGGGAATGTTCTGGAGCAGCACCGCCGGGGAGCGCATGTCCACCAGCAGCAACGGCCGCTCCTCTGTTCCGGCGATTTGGACAAAACCCTGCCGGGCCAGCAGGTCCAGCATCTCCTCCCCGGCGGCGGGGCCATACCAGGCGGCATAGCCGCAGTCCTCGCCCATGGCCTGGGACAGGGCCTCCGTCAGAAGGAGCTGTCCGGCGTCATAACTGAAATTGGGGATGCGGGCCAGGTACAGTCCGGTCAGCAGCCGGATCCGCCCCGCCGCGCGGCAGCGCACCGCGTCGGCCAGATCTTCATCCCCGAAGGCGCCGTACAGTCCCCGGTCATTGACGGTCCGCAGGGTCAAAAAGCCCAGAATCCGCTCCCCGGGCAGGGTGTGGCGCAGAACCAGCACGCTGTCCCGGCTGTCCGGATCCGGCAGGGGGCGGCGCTCTGCGGCGGCCATGGCGCAAAGCTCCTCCCACAGCGGCGCCTCCGGGCGCTCCGCCCACTCAAAGCGCAGAAAGCCCGTCCGGATGACCTGCTTGTACTGGGGCTCCCGCAGGTACAGGCTGTTGCGGTAGATGTAGTCCTGCACCGAGGGCTCGATGAGGTTGGAGATATCCCGCCCCAGGTCGATGTTCTCCCGGATGCGGGTGGAGCTGATGTTCTCCAGGTGGGTGGGCAGCTGGAGCTGGAGCACATCCCCCAGAATACAGGAGAGGTCCGCGTCGATCTCCCGGCCCTCGGCGTCGCTGGAGCGGCGGAAGACGATGTGGTTGAGGTAGTGGACAGAGCCGGGGGAGGGCGGCGCCTTGTAGGAGGAGGCGCCCGCCACCACGTCGGACCCCACCGCCAGATACAGCGCCTGCCCCGCGAACACCTGCCGCAGGCGGTTCAGGTCGGCGGGAGTGGCCAGATTCACCGGGATATCGTGGGGGAAGAGGTACACGTCGAACTCGTCCGCCACGGACATGCTGACGATCTGCCGCCGGATCAGAGAGGGCTGGGCCTTCTTGGACCAGGAGAACTCGTCTACCGCCAGATACACCTCGAACCCCAGGTCCCGGATGGCCTGGACGATGCCCTTGTGGCTGAGGGAGAAGGGATCGAAGGTGCCGGGGAAGAAGGCGGCCTTCCCCGGAATCTCAAATTGAAAGGGCCCGCTCTGGATCTTGTGGAGGACGATGAAGCGGTAGATATGGGACAGCGATGCCGCGGTATAGAAGAAGGTCAGTTCCTCCTCCGGCTGCTCGCCGATGAGGAACAGCAGCTTTTTGCTGATTAAAGTGAAGAGGGAGGTCTTCTCGTCATAGCCCAGGGCTTTGGAGGCGAAGAGTCCGCCCAGAATGTGGAGGGCCTCCTGCCGCGCCGCCTCCCGGCGGTCCGCCAGACCCTTGAGGAGAAGGCCGGCCAGGGTTTTCCGGCGGACGGAGGAATCCGCCCCCTCGCCAAAGCGGGCGGCGTAGACAGTGTAGTGCTCCAGCATGGCTCCCACGGTGGACAGGGCCGCCGCCACCACATCGGTGTTGGGGGAGGAGAGCAGGGCGGCCATCTGGACCACCACCTCATCCAGCTCCCGGGGTGTCAGCCACAGCACGAACTGGCCCAGGTACTCCGGGATATACTTGGAGATCTCCGCCTGCCCGGTCTCCAGGGCCTTGGACATCTCCACGGCGATCTCGTTGCGCCGGTCCGGCGTCAGCGCCGGGGCAATGGACAGAAGAGCCGCCCCCGCCATCCGCCGCACCACCACGTGCTCGCTGACCTTGATGAGGTTGGAAAAGTGGGTGGCGATCTGCAGGGCATTGGCCCCGCCGTCCCGCTCTACCTGGTCCAGCAGGTACTCCACGCCGGCGGCCTTCAGAATCCAGGGCGTGGCGGTTTTGAGATTGTCCAGGGACACGCCGCTGGCCGTGCCTGGCCGGCCCAGCAGGGCTTTTTTGGCGGTGACATCCAGCCCCAGCCGCTCCCCCAGCTGTACCTGGAGGAACAGCAGCGGCAGGCTGGCGGTGCAGTCCGCCGCCTCCACGGCGGCGGCAATGGACTGCCGCTCCGACGCCGTCTCCGGCAGGAAGTTCAGAAGGTGCCGGAACAGCCGCAGAGCGGCCGCCTTCTGGAGCGCCTCGCCCCGGTCCAGCCACCAGGCGGCAAAGGCGGTCAGGGTGCTATAGGCGCCGGGGTCCGCCCGCTCCAGAGGGGCGTTCATCACGGCGTCCAGCAGGGCAAAGGCCGCGTCCGGCTCCGCGGCGGCGGGGTCCTGATAGTGGCGCAGCAGCTCTGCGGCGAAACGGGGGGCGTCCCTGTCGGAGCACTCCCCCAGCAGGGCGTCCACCGCGGTTTTGGCCTGATAACGGATCATGCTGGTCTGGCGGGGGGTCAGGCGGCGGTCCGGGTGAATCAGCTTTTCCAGGTACTCCGCCCACAGCTGGAAGGGCCGCTCCTCCAGGGGGTCCGGGGCGGCCCCGGCGGGCAGCTCCTTCTTGTAGCCGGAGAGGAACCCCGCCAGCATCCTTCCGATGAGGGCGGCGGCATGGCGCCGGATGTCGCCGTCCGCCGACAGCAGCAGCTCATAGAGGAAGTCCAGGGTCTGCTCCTTCTGGCCCGCGCTCCAGTAGGTGAAATACTCCTCGAAGATGGACACATAGGCCCGCAGGCGGCCGGCGTCCTTCTCGCTGCGGGCGGCCTCCAGGGTGGCCAGGAACAGATGCTCCCGGCCCAGGCGGTGCATCAGGCGGATGTTGTGGTCCACGGCGGTGTAGCGCAGGTAGTACACCACCTCATCCGGGGAGGCCAGAGCGGCGTTCCGCCGGAGGACCGGGGGGATGCCGGGGCTCTCCAGGGTGGTGTCCACACCAAAGTAGGTGAGATACTCCTCGAAATCCCGCAGCTTGGCGTAGACGAACTGGTACCGCCGCCGCTTGGCGTCGTCCACGTTGTCCAGCTTGCTTAAAATCACGTCGAAGGCGTCTTTTAAGGAGAAGAGCTCCGCAATCTCCCCGCCATCCGCCCCCCGGGACTGCTTCACCCGGAAGTCGGCGTACACCAGCACCAGCGACTCCGAGGACAGGTTCTCGATCTCCAGGTCCCACACGGAGTGGTTGGCGGCAATGTGGCCGATGGAGCTGAGGCCCCGCCGGGTGCACCACTGGTCGGTGTAGTAGTAGTGGAGGTAGGGCACCCGCTCCCCGGGTTTGCAGCCGAACTTGCCGATGTCGTGGGCGGCGGCGGCGCCGCTCATGAGCCCCAGGTCGATACGTCCGCCCCCGGCCCTGAAGGCCCGGGCCACGGTCATGGCGGCGTGGTGGACGCCGGCAATGTGCTCCAGAGTCCGGAAGGGCGTCACCTCCCGGCCCAGGCGCAGCAGCTCGTAGACGTACTCCATCCGCAGGCGCTTCAGGAAGATGCGGTACTCCGCCGCGACGGCGCTGCCGGAGAGCTCCTCCTCCGTGCAGAAGGCGAAGTCCAGCCAGGGGTCGAAGGGCAGGGCCTGCCGCTCCGCGTCAAAGAGCACCTGGAGGAACTGGAGGAAGCACAGCGCCCCGTCCCACTGGGCGGAGGTGTGGACCTCGTCCGCCTGAGGGTAGAGGAGGGACAGCGCCACCTGGTAGGCGCAGCGGAGCCAGCCCTCCTCCGGCTCCGGGGCCAGGGCGTCCAGCACCGGGCGGAAGGAGGCCAGCGCCTGGGCGCAGGTCAGCCGCTCCCGGATGGGGAGCAGGGGGGAGAGCATGGACTTCCAGTCGGCGGCGCCGAAGACCCGCCGGATGTCCTTGCGGGTGAACCCCAGTTTTTTCAAAAATGCCCGGTCGTTGAAGGTCTCGACCAGACGGATGCGCAGAGCCTTGTCCTGATCCATCGTGTTTGCTCCTTTCCGCCCGCGGGGGGATGGATTGATTGTCTCCATTATACCGCATCCGGCGGCGGGAGGGAAGCGGAAATTTAGGAGGTTGGCTTGAAGGCGGTTGACAGTTCTATTAGAATCTATTAAACTTAACTTTGACAAACCTTAAAAGCAATTTCTGCTTATCCGAGGGAGCGGGCTGATAAACATTGGATTTTTTCAAAATGATTTTATAGATGCGATCGGAGCAGGTATTTACAAAATAGCGGTAAGCCATCATGGAAGAGCGGCATAAGTGACAGAATGAAGTCGGCAGGGGGAAAACAAGAGGCACTTAACAATTTTTTGAATCCCCAACAGGAAACAACTGGATAACTCCTTCTGCGGGAGATTTACAGCTTACTCCATACATTCCGAAACGCAAACAGCGGAAGGCCGCCCCAAAGGGGCGGCCTTCCGTCGATCACTCGGTAAAATGTACGTGGTTGAAGATGTGTTCCTGGCAGAAGCAGTGGTATCCCTGGCAGCGGGAGCAGTACCGGAACTCCAGGTCCGGCCACTCCGTGTCGGTCCGCCCACAGACGGCGCACTTGTGGCGGTAGCCCCGCTCCTCTTCCCGCTTCTTCTGCTGCCGGGCGGCGGCCTTGAACTGGATGGTCTGGTGGGAAGTCTGGTGCTTCGCCCGCCCCCGGCGCCAGGCGATTTCGTCGGTGATGTTGGTCCAGAAGAAGACGATGAAGTTCAAAAGGGCAATGATGGGCAGCAGGGCTCCCAGAATGTTTCCCCGCAGCAGACTCTGAACCACCGCCAGGGCGAAAAGTGCGGCGTCAAACCAGGCCAGCCACTTTACCTTCACCGGGATGAAGAAGAACAGCAGGAAACGGGTCTCCGGGTACAGCATGGCGAAGGCAAAGAACATGGATTGGTTTACATAATCCGCGCCGGTGATGTGGGCGCCGCCGCTGAGCAGGCCGATGACCGCGCCGGTGATGACCGTCAGCACCACGCCGGAGATGTAATAGAGGCTGAATTTTGCCGTGCCCCACTCCCGCTCCAGGGTGGTGCCGATCATATAGTAGAGGTGCAGGAAGAACACCAGCCAGATGGCCTGGTTCAGGCTGTAAAAGCCGGGGAAGAAGATGAAGGTCACCAGACGCCAGATCTCCCCGTGAAGGATGGCGTTCCAGTCAAAGGCCAGGAAGCTGACGGCCCCGTATCCGGCGAACACGATGAGAAAATAGACGATGGCGTTGCCGATGACGATGTACTTCATCAGGTTGGGGATACCGAAGTTGGGGTGGTTGTACGCGAAGCGGTCCACCGCGCGGTTGAGCTTTTTCAAAGGGAATCCCTCCAGAAGGTAAAATTCGGAAAAACCACACAGGTAATAAATTATTATACCCGCTTTCCGGTGAAAAGTCATGTATATTTTTTGAACGTTGACAAAAAGTGGTTTTTTCTAAAAAATCCAGAAAAGGGTCCTTGACAAATCCCCGGGAGCTGACTATTATGAGTAATAACAACTTCATCATCCCTTATCAAGAGTGGCGGAGGGACCGGCCCTGCGAAGCCACGGCAACCTGTTCTTCAAGGTGCCAAATCCGACGGATACCGACAGATGAGGAGCGGAAAGATTTTTTCGCGCGTTTCGCCTGTCGAAACGCGTGTTTTTTCTGCCTCCGCGACAAATCAGAAAAGGAGACGAGTACAATGGCAAGACACTACTTATTCACTTCCGAGTCCGTTACCGAGGGACATCCCGACAAGATCTGCGACCAGATCTCCGACGCCGTGCTGGACGCCATCCTGGCCCAGGACCCCCAGGGCCGCGTGGCCTGCGAGACCACGGCCTGCACCGGTCTCATCCATGTCATGGGCGAGATTACCACCAAGTGCTTTGTGGACATCGACAAGATCGCCCGGGAGGTGGTCCGGGACATCGGCTACGACCGGGGCAAGTACGGCTTTGACTGCGACACCTGCGCCGTCATCACCTCCGTGGACGAGCAGTCCCCGGACATCGCCATGGGCGTGGACAAGTCCCTGGAGAACAAGAACGGCGAGGATGCCGAGCTGGGCCACGGTGCCGGCGACCAGGGCATGATGTTCGGCTACGCATGTGACGAGACGCCGGAGCTGATGCCCCTGCCCCTGTCCCTGGCCCAGAAGCTCTGCAAGCAGATGACCCTGGTGCGCAAGACCGGGATTCTCCCCTACATGCGGCCCGACGGCAAGAGCCAGGTGACCGTGGAGTACGATGAGAACAACCGCCCGGTCCGGGTGGACACCGTGGTCATCTCCACCCAGCACAACCCCGACGTCACCCTGGATCAGATCCGCCGGGATATGGTCGAGCAGGTGGTGAAGGTGGTCATCCCCGCCGACATGCTGGACGAGAACACCAAATACTATGTCAATCCCACCGGCCGCTTTGTCAAGGGCGGCCCGGCGGCGGACGCCGGCCTCACGGGCCGGAAGATCATTGTGGATACCTACGGCGGCAGCGCCCCCCACGGCGGCGGCTGTTTCTCCGGCAAGGACCCCACCAAGGTGGACCGCTCCGCGGCCTATGCCGCCCGGTGGGTGGCCAAGAACATCGTGGCCGCCGGCCTTGCCCGCCGCTGCCAGGTGGAGCTGGCCTATGCCATCGGCGTGGCTCAGCCGGTGAGCATCCTGGTGGATACCTTCGGCACCGGCGCCGTGGACGACGGAAAGCTGGAGGAGGCTGTCCGCAAGGTGTTTGACCTGCGGCCCACCGCCATCATCCGTGACCTGGATCTGCGCAGGCCCATCTACCGCAAGCTGGCGGCCTACGGCCACATGGGCCGGGAGGACCTGGGCGTGACCTGGGAGAAGACCGGCCGGGCGGAGGCCCTGAAGGCCGCCGCGGCGGAGTGATCCTGAGACAATGACACCACAGGGCGGCCCCCGGAACACCGGGGGCCGCCTTTTATACCATAGGGGTCAAGTCCCATCTGCCTTCCGCCCCGGGGCCCGGTAGCTCTCCAGGAACATGGGCGTCACGCTGTCGGTGTAGGCCACCAGGGAGTACTCCCCGCCGCAGAGGCACCAGTCGTACAGGAGAGCCCGCTCCCACAGGGCGTAGGCCTTCACAATGTCGTTCACCGTCCGGTCCGTCCGCAGCTGCCCCGCCTGCTGGCCCTGGCTGATGATCTTCCGCAGCAGCTTGAAGTAGATGCGGTTCCTGTCCAGCAGGTGTTTTTCCCCCCGGGCCAGCAGCTGGGTGGACAGCAGCCGGGCCAGCAGGTCCATGGATACGCCGCCGTCGATCATGGCGAACAGCTCATGGTTCAGGTAGACCAGCTTCTCCATGGCGTCCAGGGACGGGTCCATGACCGCCGTCAGCTGTTCGTACTTCTCGTCGAATACGTTGGCCAGCGTCCCCAGCAGGGCGTCCTTGCCGTCAAAGTAGTGGTAGAAGGAGCCCTTGGAGGTCTCTGATTCAAAGACGATGTCCTCCACGGTGGTCTCCTCATAGCCCTGCTCGTAGAACAGCTTCCAGGCCGCGGAGATGATCCGCCCCTTGGTATTCCGGGTATTTTTCCTCGGCACAGGCACGCCTCCCCTCTTTTGACCAGCATACCACATTCGGGGAAAATGCGCAAATCAAACATACTCTGCGGAGAGAGCGTCCCCTCCGCAGATTTTATGCAGGGGCGGGCTCTGTTCCGGCCTGTCCGCCGGAACCCGTCGTTTTCGGGAAAACGGACAGAGCCCCACTCCTGCAAAGCCGCAAAACCAAAATCCCGGATGATAAAACCGTCCCTTTTACCATTTGTGTTGACGGAGCCAGGCACTGGCAATTTCACGAGTCGCAGCTTGAAACAAAAGATTGGTTGCATAAGTGTTATCTACGATACGGTACTGTTTCGCCTGTGTCCTCTTGGCGGA
>NZ_CAJULS010000043.1 GCF_910587525.1 uncultured Oscillibacter sp.
CTATATCCTTGAACAAGGACTGGAAACAACAGGAGATTTCTACGCCTGCGATTTGGCCGGTTTTATCCTCAACTCGGTGGAGAAAAATGCAGCATCCATGATTTCGGTGCGGCTGTCAGATAAGGCCCCAATAGCATAAGGCACATCCACATCTGCCTGAATTACTGTAAAGCCGAAGCTGATGCACAATGGGAGATTAGGCGTGTGATAGGGTCAATCACAATAATTTTACGTCCCATTTTCTGTGCGTATTGCACTGTTACTGCCGTTCCGCCGCGCCGTTCCCGCAAGAAGGTGGGCAGTACCGGTCCGGAGCCGGGCTGCATGAAGCGGCCCGGCAAGCCCAGCGGTTTTTATTACCTGTCCCACCAGACAACCGGCTCGGACCACGGTATCATCACTGCTGTAACCGTGACGCCGGGGGATGTGCATGACTCACGGCCCTCTTTAGAGCAGTTGGAGTATGTCCATAAAAATGTTGTGCCGCTGGAAGGCGCTGCGGCGGACTCCGCCTATGACATCCCCCTGGCACACCGGGCGCTGGAAGAACTGGGCATTGACTTCTTTGCCGTGGCCCAGCCCGTCCATGACCGCACGAAAGATGAACAGCGGGACGTATACTTGTGCCCTAACGGGAAAGAACTGCGGTGGGAGCCGGAATACCGGGAGGCGCTGAAGCAGCGGCAGATCTGGTGTGAGGGTACTTTTGCCGCACAGAAATGGGGACACAACCTGACGCGTCTCCTGCGGCGAGGTTTAGAGGCAGCGGAGGACCACTGTCTCCTTTCCGCCGCGGCCTTGAACCTCAAAAGAATGATTAAACACTCAGTGTGATGCCGAAAGGCGTCTTTTTTCTTGCCTGAAATCTTTCTTGCCTCTATATTTCAGGCACTTTGCCAACAGCTCCATCCTGACCAGAGGCCTTTTCGTCTCCACGTCCCTCGTTCCCCCGCAGGGGAAACCAGAAAGACAAGGAGGAAACAAACAGGATGACAGGGGTGAAAAGCGGAGGAAATCACGTCTGATCTGAAATTGGTATGAAAGTTGCTAGATTTCATTGTGAAAATCTTTGCGGGAAAGGAGGAGTGCTTATGAAAGCCAGGATGCATGAGGGAAACTGATCCCTGGGGCTGAATGACTAGGGACCCAGAGTCCTGGGATCCCATAATGTGCAGGAGGATGTGTCTGCTGCGGTGCGGTTTTCCGCTGGCGAGGCGGCAAAGATTTTGGCAGGCTGCCAGACCCGAGGATGACCCGCACAAATTTTGAATAGGGGTAATATGATTATATATCATTTTCGCGGGCCCGGACGAGGACAAGAACATGAACACGCTGGTAGACATGATTTCCGGCATGGAGGTCAAGGAGGACGATGACGATTTCATGAACGCGGTGGACTATATGTTCGCCGGGCTGGAAAAGCGCAAGCCGGACTGTTTCGCGGTCAAGCAGTACAAAAAGTACAAGCTGGCCAGCGGCAAGACTGCCCGCTCCATACTTATTTCATGCGGTGCGCGGCTGGCCCCATTTGACATCCCGCAAGGGATTGCTTTCTGGTTTGTGAAGCCATGATCAAATCTCCATTTCTCTCTTTTGTTTGGTTCCTCCGCATCTCCGGCAGGGTACTTTTCCTGAAAGTTTACTGTTGCAGGCTGTTGACGGCGGCCTCCAGCTGTTTCATTGCCTGCTCCAGCACGCTTCTGGGGCTGGCGGCGTTGAGACGCATGAAGCCGTTGAGGCTTCGGCCAAAGGAGCAACCATCGTTGAGCCCAAGACCGGCCTTCCGGATCATGAAGTCGTGGAGGACCTGGTTATCCAGACCCAGATCCCGGCAGTCCAGCCACATGAGATACGTGGCGTCTGGGGCGCAGGTCTTGATCTTCGGGATGTGCTTTGCGCAGTAGTCCGCCACAAAGTCGAAGTTTTCGCTGAGATAGGGCAGCAGCTGCTCCAGCCACTCCTCTCCCTCCCGGAAGGCGGTCTCCATGGCGGTGACGGAGAAGGCGTTATTGCGGTGAATATCCATGTTCGCCCAGAAGCGGTCGAAGTTCTCCTTTATATGGGCGTTGGGAAACACCACAGTGCTGGCCTGGAGGCCTGCCAGGTTGAAGGTCTTGGTGCCGGAGATGCCGGTGACCACATTGGCGGCGATCTCAGGGGAGAGGGAGGCGGTGGGGATGTGCTTCTTGCCGTGGAAGACGAGGTCGGAGTGGATCTCGTCACTGACCACCAGTACATGGTATTTCAGGCACAGTTCCATCATCCGGTGCAGCTCGTCTTCCGTCCAGACAATGCCCAGAGGGTTGTGGGGACTGCAGAACAGGAACAGATCCGCCTGCTGGAGCTTTGCCTCAAAGTCTGCCCAATCCACGGTCCACCTGCCGTCCTTTTCCACCAGCTGGTTCTCGGAGACACGCCGTCCGGCGAGCTCCGTCATATCGTAGAACTCGCTGTATACCGGCGTCTGGATCAGTACGTTTCCGCCCTGGGGTGTGTACAGCTGAACCATGGCGCTGAGGGTCTGGACCACACCCAGGCAGAAGCTCATAAGGGATGTGTCCGGCGTCCAGCCGTTGCGGCGGCTCTGCCAATCCCGGATGGCCTGAAAATAGCTCTCCGGCCGGGCAGTATAGCCCCAGATACCCTCCTCGGCCCTGGCCTTCAGAGCGTCGATAATGGGCTGGGCAGTCCTGAAGTCCATGTCCGCGATCCACAGAGGGATCACATCCTCGGTGCCGAATTTCTTTTTCCGCTCATCGTATTTGGCAGAGAGATTTTTGGAACGGTCGATTATCTGGTCAAAGTCGTATTTCATGGTCTTACTTCCTTTCTGAAATAACCGTATGTCTGCGCGTTTGAAAAGAGAATACAACAAAAAATGTGCCAAATTGTCAGCGAGAAAGGGAATTCATAGAAATCTCTGAGAAATTGGAGGGGCATACAAAACCCACGGGAGGGATTTTGACAATCTGCCAAAATCCCTCCCGTGGGTTAGCGGGGAGACCTGAAGAGAAGGATGGATGCTTTGGTCCGCAGCGGAAAATCTATTGGTTAAAATGTTAAAAATGGTTAAAGACTTCTATCTTTGACCATTTTCCCAGAGAGTCCGGCCTTTGGGCGTGAGGCGGCTGCCGCCCCGCCCCCGGCTGACTTTGACCAATCCCCGGGCTGCCATGTCCTCCAGAATGTCCCGGACTTCCCGCTGGGAGAGCGGGAAGTGGGCCTCGCGGGCTTTTCTCAGGAGGGTTTCCCGGCCCATGGGGATGCCGGTTTCAGAGGCGGCATAGAGCTGGGACAGGAGAAAGCGGAAAGAGTCCGAGGCGTCCGCCTCCGCCGGGGCCAGGGAAGTGGTGGGATGAAGGCCGGTTTCCCCGGAGAGGAAGAGGGTGGGGGGCAGGTCCTCCATGCCGATCTCCTGATGGCCGGTGTAGATGAAATACTCCACCGCGTTTCGCAGCTCCCGGATGTTTCCCGGCCAGGTGTGGCCGCGGAAAAAAGCTTTTACTGCATCCGACAGCTGGAAGGAGCCCCCCAGTTCCCGGCGAAAGTGCTCCGTTAGAAGGAACATGTCGTCTTCCCGCTTCGTCAGTGGCGGGATGAGCGCCGGCAGGGTGCTTAGGCGGTAGTAGAGGTCCCGGCGGAAGGTACCGTCCCGGACTTTTTGCTCCAACGCCTCGTTGGTGGCGGCCACAATGCGGACATCCACGAGGATGATCCGGTTTCCACCTACCCGCATGACCTCCCGCTCCTGAAGAGCTCGGAGGAGCTTGATCTGGAGGGCGGGGCTCATGCCTTCTACTTCATCTAAAAAGAGGGTGCCCCTGTGGGCCAGCTCGAAAAGACCGGGCCGTCCACCTCTCTTTGCTCCGGTGAAAGCGCCTTCTTCGTAGCCAAAGAGCTCACTCTCCAGCAGGTTTTCCGGAAAGGCTGCCACATTGATGGCCACAAAGGGCCCTTCCGCCCTGCGGGAGGCCTGATGGATAGCATGGGCGAAGAGCTCCTTGCCGGTGCCAGTCTCGCCGATCAGCAGGACAGGACTTTCGCTGAGGGCCATGCGGCCCAAGGTCTCCTTGGTTTTTCGGATGGCTTCCGACTGTCCGATGACGTCGGCAAAGCTGTATTTTGCGTAGTGGCCCTTATGGAAAAGCTGGCTTCGCAGCTCGTTTTGGCGGACCTCCACATCGTTGAACCGCTGGAGCAGGGCGAAGGCGCCGATGCAGGCGCTCTGCCGGATGACAGGCACGACTTCTACACTGAGGTTTACACCGTTGACCTTGATGGCCTTGGCGGGCAGTGTCTGGCGGGTTTGCAGGCACTGGACAAAGGGGATGTAGGGGAACACCTCCTCACAGCGCCGCCCCTGGATCAAAGAGGCGCTGATACAGGTCATCTCCTCGGCATGACGGCTGCACGCGAAAATTTCTCCCTTTTCATTGACACCGATGACGCCGTCCTCCAGGCTCTCCATTAGAATATGAAACTGGCTCTCCAGACGGATGGACCGGGCGAACATCTGGTCGAAGCTGTAATTGCTGGTAGCCACGCTCTGGGCGTACTCCTGAAAGGCAGGCCGCTCCAGCAGGGACTCCAGCCCCAGGCGAAGAGCGATTTCGATCATCATGCCGGAGGTGCAGACCCGCTGGCCCAGGTCGATGACGGTCTTCATCCCCGGCGGAACATAGCGGCGCTCATCAGGGGTCACGGCGATGTGGACGTCCGGGACCTCCGGCGCACCGGGATAAAAGGGAATCCAGTGGATGTGAGTGATTCCAAACTGCTCCAGCTGGGCAATGGCCTCCCGGGCCATGGTCTGCGTCATGTTGACGAACAGCACCTGGCTGCCTGCCGGCAGTTCCTTCAGCTTTCGCAGCTCGCTCCAGCGGAAGGACACCTCTACCGCCATGGTCTGGCTGTCGATGGGAATGTGACGCATCAGCTCCTCCGGAGAGCCGTAGGCATCGGTGGAGGCCACGAACAGGTCCGCCCGGTCCAGCACCCCAGCGGCACTGCCGTCCTGTACGGAGAAGACAGAGATGTCCGCCTCCTCTGCGAACAGCCCCGCGATGTCGGCCTTGTAGGATTCTCCCGCTCTGGGGTCCAAGGCGATCACAGATATCTTCTTTTTGTATGCCACCAAAAACGTCCCCTTTAACCGCTACTTTAACCATTTAACCATATAGAGGCACTTTTCGCAAGGGAATTGGGCCAAAATCAACGAGAATTTTTTGGTATGAAATTTGCTGAATATCAATAGCGAAACATGAGACAGGATATTTTTGGCGGTACGTACAGAATGCCTGACAGAGAACCGCGGATTGCCCTGTGAAGGCGGCGCTCGATGGGGGGCGGCTGGTTTGCCGGGTTTTGAATGGCTGCCAAGGAAAACAGAAAGGGGTATCGCGATGATTACGAAAGAAGAACTGCTGACGCTGCTTCACCAGGAGGTGGTTCCGGCCCTGGGCTGCACCGAGCCGGTCTGTGTGGCGCTGGCTGCCGCGGACGCCTGCCGTGCCATTGGGGGAGAGGTGGTCTCCATAAAATTGGAGGTCAATCCCGGCATCTACAAAAATGGTATGAGTGTTGGAATTCCTGGATTTCCCAGAGTGGGGCTGAAATACGCCGCCGCTCTGGGCGCCAGCCTGTGCAATCCGGAGAAGGGGCTCCGGCTGCTGGAGGATATTGACGGCAGGATTACCGCTCAGACGATCCGCTTGGTGGAGGAGCGGCATGTGACCGTGCTGATCAAGCACGACGAGGCGAAGCTCTATGCCCGGGCGGAGATCATCACCACCGCCGGCATCGGCACCAGTGAGATCCGGGGGACCCATTCCAATATTATCTTCACTAAGCGGAACAATGAGGTGTTGGTGGAAAAGCCCTGGTCCGCAGGTGGGGAGGATGATCTCCACGACCGGCTGAAGCTTATGACCGTGGCGGACATCCGCGCTCTGGTGGAGCAGTGCAGCCAGGAGGAGCTGGCCTTCATGCTGGACGGCGTAGAGATGAACGAGCGTCTGGCGGATTTTGGACTGGAGAATGACCCTGGCATCGGCATTGCCGGAGCGCTGAAACGGCAGATTGAGGACGGCGCTATGGGAGACAATCTCTTCAGCCGTACTATGGCCCGGGTAGCCAGCAGCGCCGAGGGGCGTATGAGCGGCTGCCCTTACGCTGTGATGAGCAGCGCGGGCAGCGGAAACCACGGACTTACCGCCGTCATTCCCGTGGCGGAGATGGCCCAACACCTGGGGGCCTCCAAAGAGCAGCTGGTGAGGGCGCTGGCCTTTTCCCATACCCTGAATGTCTACATCAAACTGTATACCGGAAAGCTGTCCGCCACCTGCGGCTGCGGCGTCTCCGCCGCCACAGCTGCCTCCGCCGCCATGGTGTGGCTGATGGGCGGCACAGACAGGCAGATCGGCGGGGCCATTATCAATATGAGCGGCAACCTCACCGGCATGATCTGCGACGGCGGCAAGATCGGCTGTGCTCTGAAGCTGGCCACAGCTGCCAATGCCGCGATGATGTGCGCCTATCTCGCCATGAGTGACGTAGTGCTTCAATCCACCGACGGTATCTGTGGAGCCACGCCGGAGGAGGCGGTTCGCAGTATGGGCCGGATCAGCTCTCCGGGCATGGTGGAAACGGACCGGACCATCCTGGAGATCATGATGGATAAGGAGGGCTAAGCAGTGGACCGCTGTGTGTTGGCATATCAGTATCATAAACAGGGGTATAGCTGCGCCCAGTCCGCCGCCGGAGCCTTTGCGGACCTGACAGGACAGGAGCCGGAGCAGCTGTTTTCCGCCGCCGGTAGATTCGGCGGGGGCGTGGGCGGAAGCCATGAGGAGCTTTGCGGTGCTGTCGGCGGCGGTCTTTTGGTACTGGGGCTTTTGGCGGCACACACGGATGGAGAGTTCCGCGGTTGAGAGGAGGGAAGATGACTTGGCATTTAGAGAGGTCACTCATTCTTAATCACTCCTCAATCGCCAAAAAATCCTCACTTTAAGGACCACCTTACTCACGGTCTCAGGGCCGCCCAGCTGCATTTTGATGCGGTGGGCATCCCCGGGAAAGACCACCAGGAAGTTCCCGGGGAGAGGGTCAGCTTGTAGTGCCCCTGGCCCCGGCAGGCATAAAATCGTTGGCCTCAGCCCGGTCAAACTCCTTCAGCGCCTCCGGCGGGGCGATCTCCACGCACTCAAAGCCGTCCACCATGATGTGGATGTCCAAATACTTTTTGTGGGCCTCGAAGAAACTCTCCTCCGCCGGAATAGCTTCATAGGTGAACCGGGTGGCATAGACGTCGCCGCCCTTCGGGTTCGGTCAGGACCCCTGCGGTGTCTTTACTAAATCCGCCGTTGCAGATCAGCCATTCCACGTGGGTCTCGAAAAAGGCGCGGGCGGCTGCGTCGGCTACATTTAAGTCGTGGCTGCCCATCGCCAGCACGATATCCGCAGTGTCCGGCGGAGTTTCTGTGCTCGAGAGAAAGGTAAACAATATTTGAGCGTCTCTAAAAATTTCGCTTGTAGCTCTCATGCTGCAATGCCTCCGCGGACTCTTTTCAACAAAACGCCGCGGCGCAGCGTTTTGAGCCGCGCGGCGGCCCTCCGCGCTTGACTTCGCAGGAAACGCGTATATGCCCTGCGCACCGGCGGACCTCAGGTCCGCCGGCTATTTCATGGTAAAAATATCGAAGCTCACTGTGCCGCTGTTTTCCGTCACAATCAGGGGATATCTGCGGCTGACAAGAATATCCTTCATAACAGAGAAATGGGGATGCCAGTATTTGTTGTTGCTTCCCGCTGAGATCACATAGAAAAGACAGTGGCCGATATTCAGCAGCTGGTGATTATAGTTGTGGGTAGAACCGTGATGGGGAATCTGCACGCAGCCGATATAGCGGTCATATTTGTCGTAGGCATTGTGCAGTTCTTTCCATTTTTGAGGTCCCTTTGCGTCATAGTCGCCGGTGTAAAGGCATCCGTTGGCAAATATCCACTTGCATAAGACGCGGGGGACGCAAGATTGGGAACAGTGCGGGGGATGGGGGCAGTGACCTTTCGGTAACGGGAATTTCGATAGAGATTGTACGGTGCAGTCATTGGGGCTCATAGAGAGTACGGTCATAGAGTTTGTATTGAACGAGCCCGGAACGTCTTTGTATGCCTGTTTGATGTCATCAATGCTAATCTTGCCCGTGTTCAACAGATTTTGCAGATCCCTGCGGGAACAGACCTGTCCAAAGTGCTTCAGCATGGCTTTTTTGAAAGCGGCAATTCGTGTGGTTTCCCGGAAGTTGAAGGGTATGTATCTCCAATCTACCTCTTTGCACTGCTGAGCGTCAAATAAGATGTCCGATACATCGCTTCCTGATAAAATGTATCTGGCATCAAGGTTGCTGTATTGGGTTTCACTTTCAGAGTCTTCCCCATTTTCCAGAATTTGATAAAGAGCTGGAGTATAATCAAGATTCAGGGATTGAAAGGCGCCGTAAGGGTTTCGGACAAAGGAGGAGAAGAAGGCGGAAGCATGCAACGGAGCTGTCAGGTCGCCCAGCAAGATGAATTCCTGTGATTCCTTTGTGATCAGCGGGAAAAAAAGATTTTTTACGTGGCAGTGCTTCAGCAGAAACGGGAGTCCGTTTGTATGGTCTGCGTCAAAATGGGAGATAAAGACGCCGGCGATGTCCTCGCCTGGTTTGAAAAGGTTTTGAATCATCTGCTCCACAATGTGAACGTCAGTGGATGACCCGCAGTCGTATATGATTGTTGCTTTGCCGGAGTCAAACGCAAATGTTTCCATGTAAAAGGCCCCTTGTCCTACTGGAAGAAACGCTCTTGTCATCATAATCATATTACCCTCCCAATCTTTTGTGTGTCTCTTGTCATTGCTACAGTATTGTGTGCAGAAGCATTTTTGCGGTTGCGGCCATTATAGCATAAACGCAGCTTTTATGCTGCAGCCGGCACAGTTGATAAAGAAATCCCTCGGATTTTTTCAACAAAACGCCGCATGGCGGGTCCCTGCACATAGCTTCATAGAATGGTTTTGGGGTTGGTCATCATCTTAGGGCCGATTCACATAAAGCCAATGTCCCATGATTCTCTGCCTTACCGAATTTTGTGTGCCTGCAGGTACAGCCTGCGGTTTTCTGCAAAAAAGCAGCGCATCAGGATAATCCCCCCTGATGCGCGTTGCCGCATAAAAAGCAATCCACTCTTACTTTAAAAGGATGTGATTCTCTTCGACGTGGATATTACAGTTTTCCTCCACGGTAGTAATTTCTTCCGTCAGCCTGCCGATCTGGACATCCAGACAAGGATGCACGACTTCGCACCGTATTCTTCCTTTGCTCTTTTTATCCAGCGCCTTATTCACAAGTCGCAGTTCTGCTGTCAATGCGTCCCGCTTTTCAATATAAATATCCCGCTGTTCCACGAGCTGCTCCAACACGGACTTCTCACCTTCTGAAATTCGAGTGCCTTTTTTCCGCAAGCCGGTGATGGGCTTCCACAGCTTTTCGAGGGTCGATTGTACCTCTGTCAATTCTGTCCTGATCCGCTCCCATGACTCAGGAATATGCGTGGGATAGCCAATAGAAAACCGGCTGCGGCCTCCGGCCAGATTGCCAATCCGCAGGCACAGGACGCTGTCTCCCGCCCGGATCAGACTGTCCACAATCATTCCCCGCCCGGTCATGGCATAAACCACATGGCCGCAGCGAATCGTGCTGTTTGAGATCGTCTCTGCAATCACGCTGGTCCCGGCATCAATTTCCGTCCATTCCATCACAGGCGACTGCACCTGCCCGGCTGCGGTTACAGAAGTCTTTCCTTTTGTGCCATAAATGCCCTGCTGAATTCGAATTGTTCCGCCAGCTGCCACTCGAGCCTGCCCCATTTTTCCGTTGATCACAATATCGCCGGAAGCCTCAATATCGACTCCGCCGTCCACATTCCCCTCTATATAGAGGTTGCCTGAAACCTGTAAAGACCCCTGAAATTGGTCCAAATCCCCATTGATGATCTTCTGCTCGTGAATACAAAACAGGTCATTTTCAATGTAAAGAATCCCATCCACACTCGCTGTAAGAGCCTGTCCTCCCCTGCTGATCGTAGTGTTCCTTCCCTGGGGTACAATGGCACTGACGACCGGCGGACTGGGAAGTTCATGCCCCGTTATATCCATGCCGTCTGTTCCCTCTCTTGGGAACCGTATCAGACAAATGACAGTTCCTTTCCGAACAGGCTGCAATTGGACATCTTTTGAAAAATCAACCTGGCTTCCATTCTGTACTTCCAAGCGCATATGCCCGTGCCGCTGGAAAAGCTCTGTCACTCTGCCGTCTTCCCCCTCTTGGGGCAGCTTTCCCCTCGCTACCGGAAATATACGAAGATACCCAAGGGCAAACTCCTGTTGGATATCTTCCTGCAAAATACCGTAATGGATGCCCTCATAGTGCATATCTTCCAGGAACTCTTCGTAAGTGATTCCATCTCCATCGTTCTCCGGCGGAAGCAGGCACGCGTAGGCACTCATCCGGTCCTGTGACAGAAAAAAGTGCGCCTCCGCTTTCATGGGCTGCATACTGCCGTCCAACGCCTTTTTGTATCTGATTCTGCACGCCTCTTTCAAAATCCAGACAAAATCATCCACCGTTTTACTGTCATCCGGATATTGCGCTTTTATCTCTTTGCCTGCCGCATCCAGCGCAGAAAACATCCTCCTGTAGGGAGTGGGAGAAAACGATTTTCTTTCCTTCTCGCCTGTATCTCCTAAGACAAAACGATCAAAGATTGACACTTCCGTCCCCTGCCTTTTCTCAAACCTTGCTCATATTGATAACCGCTTTCTGCAGGCCGCGACTGCCCGCTCTCCTCTCAATTGTCTGCATTGTATCATTTATACAGGAATTTAGCAAGTATTATTCCATCCATCTGTTCGCCCATCAACCGGCCCTGCTGAAAATTCCGGATATGGCAGGTGTCCAAAGATTGATGCTTGCCAGACGGACGGTACTTCTTGGATGTGGGATATAATCAATGTGGACAGCTTGGAAACAACAGGGCTTAATTTTGCCGCTTGAAAAACGCTTTTTTGTTTTCCTTTATCCCGCGCCACAGTCATATCCGCAATTTCTTTTTCGGTTTTCTTAATATCGCCGCGCAGTTTTCCAAGCCGCTTTTCTGCTTGGCTCATGTTCATATTCCCATCAATAGCAACGCTGCCGTCGGCTGTTGAGTTTGCCATGTGTTCACCTCTTTTCAAAACATTTCAAAAAGCACTTGATATGGTGCTAGTAGTATGCTATAATAAATTTATCCTAAAAGAGGAGGGTAAACAGATGAATATGTCTGAGAGCTCCCGCATTATCCTCGGTCTCCGCGCTGCCGGATGGGATGAAAAGTCGATTAACGATTTTATCCTATGGGTAGAAACTGGAGAAGAGCAATACAAACCAAAGGAAAAGAAATGAGGGATATGGGGCCAGGGAAACCGGCCCCTATTTCTCTAAAGGAGGGGAGCACGATAGAGACCACGGCAAAACGCAAGACTCGCACAAGCAGCGAGGTGAAGTCCAGATACAACAAAAAGGCATACCGGCAATTTGCTGCCAGAGTGAAGCCGGATCTATCTCAGCGCATAGAGGATTACACTATTAAAGAGGGTATAAGCAAACCAGAGTTTCTCCAAAGAGCAATAGACTGTCTCGCAGCAGACGTTAAAAAGTAACCCGGTAACACAGCGGGTCTTGCCGCTGGCTGTGTTGTTATGTTCCGTCCCACTCCTTCATGGGGGGTTCGCCTGTTTCTGAACGTCTCCGATGTTCGACTCGATCTCATCCAGGCTGGACAGCATGAGGTTTAGCCAGATTGGGAAGCAGTTGGCAAATGCACAAAGGCTCATATCCTCAAAGGCTGCCGTGCAGACCGGCGCGTCAAACAGGCTGCCCAGAATTCTGTATTTCCTCATCACGCCGCCGGGCCAGGGAGAAAGCTCCTGCAGGGCCGTTCATCTCCTCCGCCTGCTTGGCATAACTGTCCTGGAGCTTTCCCATCTCGTCAACAGCGTTGTAGAGCCGCTCTGCAAAGGCGCGGTCCGCCGGGTTGAAGGAGACCTCGCATTTTCCGTTGAGAGAGTATGAAACTACGCCTGAGTCAAAGGCAAGCTCTCTCATGGGTTATTCCCCCTCTGCGGTGGAAGTGTTAGGCGTAAAGGAAACAATACCATCATCCACGCGGGCCGCCCCCTTTTCGCGCTCTCCGCCAAAGGTGACGCCAAGTGAAACTTATAACAAAGCTGAACAAAGCCGGCGGCAGAGACCTGCTTGGGGATGACCATCACCGCCATAATAAAAGTGAATGCTGCTTTTTTCAGCTTGAAATCGTATGTGTGAAGACCGTAAGCTGTCAGTGCAGAGAAATAGGTGGTCAAAAGAGAGGTGCAGGCGGCCACGATAAAGCTGTTGAGCATCCCCTGGGGAATATTGATGGAGGCGTCATTCCAGGCGTTTTTCAAATTTGTCAGGAAGTTTCCCTGGGGCAGAAGCCGAAATCCGCCCTGCAGGTCCGCGTTGGTACGGCTGGCGTTGACAATGAGCAGATAGAAAGAGAACAGGCACAGGATGCTCAGGAAGATCAGGATCGCATAGACCACGGCGCGGGTGAGAAACAGCATAGTCTTGGCCCTGTGGCTCTCAGAGGTGTTTGTATGTTTCATTCTCTGCCTCCTCACTGTTCCCTCTGCCGGGTCAGGGATTTGAACACCAGAACGCTGAGCAGGCCGGTGAGGATAAAGACCACCACCGAGATGGTCCCGGCCATGCCGTAGTTTTTGCTGGTGTCCAAATAGTTGTTCAGGTACATAATCAAGGTTGTGGAGGAGCGGTTGGGTGTACCCAGACCGTTGGTCAGCACTTGGGGGACGTCAAACATCTGGAGGCCGCCGATAAGGGCCGTGATGATGGTATAGACCAAAATAGGCGTCAGCAGGGGCAGCGTCACCCGAAAGAACGTCTGGAGGGAGCTGGCTCCGTCAATGGTGGACGCCTCAAAGAGGCTCTGGTCAATCCCCATGATACCTGCCATCAGCAGGATGGTAGTGTTGCCGAACCACATCAGAAAGTTCATCAGGCAGATCAGTCCCCGGACAGTAAACTTGACGGCGAAAAAGTCGATGACGTGATCTGACCAGCCCATCTGTATCAGAAGCTGATTCACCGGGCCGGCGTTGGAGAACAGGGTGTAAAACAACATGGAGAAAGCGGAGGCCATAATGAGATTAGGCAAGTAGATCACCGCTTTGAAAAAGGCCTGCCCCTTAATTCTCAGCCGGTAGCTGGTGAAGAAGATAGCCAGCAGCAGGGCGATGATTATCTGTGGGATGGCACCACCCACCCAGAGCACCACGGTATTGCCGGTGTATTTCAGGATGTCAATGCCTCCGTTGGCATCAGGAGTAAAGAGAATTTCTGCTTTCCGGCAGCGTCCTCCGCCGGCTCTGACAAGCCGGAGATCAGTTCCCGAACATCCTCATAGCTCTCAAAATAGTCGCAGAGATCGTCGAAAAACTGACCCGAAAAAACACAGCTGCGGACGAAAAGGGCATCCCGGTCGGGGTGCCCTTTTCGTCCGCCAGTCCCATCCGCTGCAGACGGTTTGCAGCGGAATCATCAAAAGGACTTTGCACCCTTCTGCCTTCATACATCTTCACCACCTCCTCCAGGGTATGAAAAAAGCCTGACGCCGCAGATACGGCGCCAAGCTCCAACATATTTATTTTATGCTTCGTCTTCTTCACTGGGCGGCGCCTCTGTTTCTGAGGCCGCGACGCCTTCAACCATGCTGGTAACAACGCTGTTCAGCTGTGCGGCATTCTGGGAACTGATAACAGGCTTATCCGTCCGGCGCTCAATGGCCTTGCGAGTATCCCCGGCAATCTCACCGCCGGAACGGGCAATCTCCAGATTTTCCGTGAAACCCTCCGGTTCCTTCTTTTTGGAGATCTCCGTCGTGGTGGCCTCTGCCAGCATGGTCAAGACCAGCTCCAGGCCGGTCATGTTGTTCCAGAGGCTCTCCTTTTTAACCCCTTCAAATTTTTGTGCTGCCGGGGGAACATCCCGGACCATGGCCAGGTGATCTCGTCAGTGAGGATGGCAAACTCTCGGCCCCGTTCCACACCACACGACTGCCATTCGACAGTGAGGTCATTTCGGATGCGGATGGACAAGAGGCGCTGATGAATCCACCCTTCCGAATATCCTTTTCTCAAATAGGCCTGCATCGCCCGGTCGATGGTCTGCTCCGGGTCAAAGATTTCCTCAATGCGCTCACGGCCTACCTGGGCCGGCCAGCGCTTGAACGGCTCCGCCTTGGGAGCGGGGATGGACTGGATGATGCGAAAAAGCTGTTCCGCCGTGGCTATATCTGTCAAGCGGCGTTTCCCGTCTGCCGCAATCATCTTCAAGCCGTGACAATTTGTCACGGCTTCAGTTCCCGCTTCACTCATCCGCTGTTTCAGCTTACGCTAATAAGAGGCGGGGTCTCTACTGCCTGTCTGTCGAGGATGCTGGGAAGTGGGTAAAGCTCATCCGGCAGTACAATGACATCACCGGACTGGATGCCCCGTTGCTCAATACATCGGTCGAGAAAGTCGTGATTCATGAGGCGTCGACAGGCCCGGATGGCATTCGGGAGCAGGAAGCAGAGATTTACTGCCGCTTCGTGGGAAAGATTGATTTGTAAAGCATCCAAAATTTTACTTCTTTGAACTGTGTTTCACGGACATCAGCTTTATTTTTTGACAGCGGCGAATGAGTGCACAATCCACAGAAGCTCACTGCTTGTATGAACCGTGCCGGGCAGCCGCCTTTGGGCGGCTGCCTTTTGCCCTTAACGCGGCGGATATACCGTCAAAAAAGCGGGGATTTGCCTCTGGCGGCTATTGAGAAATTTAAATCCTTATGCTACAATAAACCGGCGATATGGAGTTAATCGTGATTGGAGCTGCCGTGGACCATTTGCCAATTTAGGAGGTATGAGGATCTATGAAATTAGGCATTGTAGGACTGCCCAACGTGGGCAAGTCCACTCTATTCAACGCCATCACCAATGCCGGCGCCGAGAGCGCCAACTACCCCTTCTGCACCATCGACCCCAACGTGGGCATGGTGGCCGTACCCGACGAGCGGCTGGACAAGCTGGCGGAGATGTACGGGCCGGACAAGAAGACCCCGGCGGTCATCGAGTTCGTGGACATCGCGGGCCTTGTAAAGGGGGCCAGCCAGGGGGCGGGGCTGGGCAACAAATTCCTGGCCAATATTCGGGAGACGGACGCCATCGTCCACGTGGTCCGCTGCTTTGACGACGAGAACATCATGCACGTGGTGGCTGATGCCGGCACCAACGTCCCTGTGGACCCCCTGGGGGATATTGAGACCATCGACCTGGAGCTCATCATGGCGGACCTGGAGATGGTGAACCGCCGGGTGGAGAAGGCCCAGAAGGCCGCCAAGGGGGACAAGAAGTTCCTCCGTGAGGCGGAGGTCTTCAAGGCCCTGGCGGAGCACCTGAACGCCGGCAGGTCTGCCCGGACCTACCAGTGCGGTGAGGAGGATATGGCTTTGATCGAGACGTGCGACCTTCTGAGCCTCAAGCCCATTATCTACGCTGCCAACACCGACGAGGACGGCTTCACCGATCTGGAGGGCAACCAGTACTACCAGCAGGTGAAAACTCTGGCGGAGAAGGAGGGCGCTCAGGTGCTGCCCATCTGTGCCAAGCTGGAGCAGGACATCGCCGAGCTGGAGGGCGAGGAGCGGCAGATGTTCTTGGAGGAGCTGGGAGTGGAGGAGTCCGGTCTGGACCGGCTCATCAAGTGTTCCTACACTCTGTTGGGACTCATCTCCTTCCTGACCTACGGCAAGGACGAGTGCCGGGCCTGGACCATTAAAAAGGGTACCAAGGCCCCCAAGGCCGCCGGCAAGATCCACACCGACATCGAGCGGGGCTTCATCCGGGCGGAGGTCATTGCCTACGACGACATGATGAAGTGCGGCAGCGTTAACGCCGCCAAAGAGAAGGGCCTTCTCCGCAGCGAGGGCAAGGAGTATGTGGTCCAGGACGGCGACATGATCTACTTCC
>NZ_CAJULS010000044.1 GCF_910587525.1 uncultured Oscillibacter sp.
CCTCTCGAATGGCCCTCAGTGTCTGGGCCTGATCGGCGCCCATGGCCACTTGTGCCACATACACATAGCCATAACTCATAAAAATGGCGCCCAGGTCCTTTTTGGCGATCTGCTTGCCTCCGGCGGCGAATTTGGCCACCGCCGAGGTCGGTGTAGCCTTGGAGGACTGCCCGCCGGTATTGGAATAGACCTCCGTATCCAGCACCAGCAGATTCACATCGCGGTTCTGGGCCAGCACATGGTCAATGCCGCCAAAACCAATATCATATGCCCAACCGTCACCGCCGACTGCCCATACGGACTTTTTCGCTAAATACTCTTTATTCTCCAGAATATAGGCTACGTCCGGTGTCTGCTCAGCAGTGCTCAGCGCGGCGATCAGCATATCAGAAACGTTCCTGGACTTATCCCGATCATTCCAGGCCGCAAGATAGGCCTCTACGGCCTCAGTAGCCGTTCCCTCATCCCGCAGAGCCTCCAAACGGACAAGCAACTCTTTGCGCAGTGTATCCTGCGCGTGGAAAAAACCATAGGCGAATTCTGCGTTATCCTCAAACAGTGAGTGCTCCCATGCGGGACCGAACCCCCGGCTGTCCCGGCAGTACGGCAGGATGGGCGCGCCGCCGCTGTAAGCTGAGGAACAGCCCGCCGCGTTGCCAATGTACATCCGGTCCCCCGCCAGCTGGCTGAGGAGTTTGAGATATGTTGTCTCCGCGCACCCCGCGCAGGCAGCGGAAAATTGGAAGTACGGCTTCGCGAACTGAATGGCCTTGACGGTTTCGTCACTAATTACATCCCTCTTGAGATACCGCTCATCCATGGCCACCTGGTCAAACGCGGGCTGCTCCTGTTTCATCTCCTCAAAAGGCGTCATATTCAGCGCACCCTCAACTGGGCAGGCCGTCAGACACACGCCGCATCCCAGGCAGTCGTACGGCGAGACCTGCATGCGGAAGAAATAGCGGGAATCCTTCCCCAGCCCCTTGGCCTGTACAGTCTCAAACGGAACCGCTATTTCCGTCCTCTCCTCCTCTGTAAGCAAAACCGGACGGATCGCCGCGTGCGGACAGGACATGGCGCAGCGATTGCACTGAACGCATTTGGCACCGTCCCACCTGGGGACAGACATCGCCGTCCCACGTTTGGAATATGCGGAGGTGCCGTTTTCCCAGGTTCCATCCAGCATACCGTACTTTTGGAAAATAGATATTGGCAGCCGATCTCCCTGCTGGCGGGTCATGGGCAGAACAATGTCTCGCGCAAAGGGCGTAACCGCCATCTCCGGGGCGGGAACATCAGAGGCCTCCGCCCAGCCAGCCGGGATATCCACCTTCACCGCGGCGCTGACTCCCAAATCCACAGCCTGATTATTCAGATCGACGATCTTCTGTCCCGCTTTTTTGAAATAGGAATTGTAGTTATTCTTTTTCATGTCCTCCACGGCGATATCCAGGGGAATCACCTTTGTCAGGGAAAAAAATGCCGCCTGAAGGATATTGTTGATCCGGCTGCCGAGGCCAATCTCCCTGGCCAGCTTTCCGGCGTCGATTATATAAAACTGAGCGCGCTTGCGGCACAGATCCCGTTTCATCTTTGCGGGAAGCCGCCGTTCTAGCTCCGCTTTCGTCCAGGGGCAATTCAACAGGTAGATGCCGCCGTCCCTCAGGTCCTCGGTGGTGTCGTATTTGTCCACATAGGTCGGAGCGTGGCAGGCAACAAAATCCGCCGAGGACACCAAATAAGTGGAGCGGATGGGCCGGTCGCCAAACCGCAGATGGGACTGCGTCAGTCCTCCGGATTTCATGGTGTCATAGGAAAAATAGGCCTGGGCATATCGGTCTGCCGTGAGACCAATGGTGGTGATGGCATTTTTGTTCGCGCCTACAGTCCCGTCGCCGCCCAGCCCCCAAATCTTGCAGGAGATCTGTCCGGGATGCGGCAGTTCAATCTCGCTGTATTCCAGAGACGTGTGCGTAACGTCATCACAGATTCCAATAGTAAAATCATTTTTAGGCGTGTCCCGGCAGAGGTTGTCATATACGGCAATCAACTGTCCCGGCGTCGTATCCTTTGAACCGAGGCCGTATCGTCCTCCCACCACTTGAATATCACTCCGTCCCGCCTGACTCAGCGCCGCGATCACATCCAGGTACAGTGGTTCACCCACGGAGCCCGTCTCCTTAGAGCGGTTCAGTACCGCGATTTTCTTACAGGAAGCGGGAATTGCGGCGGAAAAATGCCGGATAGAGAAAGGACGATACAGATGGACCTGAACCAACCCTACCTTTCGGCCCTGCGCGTTGAGATAGTCGATGGTCTCTTTCACCGCCTCAGCGGCAGAGCACATCACCACAATGACCTCCACCGCGTCAGCCGCGCCGTAGTAGTTAAAGAGCTGATAGTTCCGGCCTGTGAGGCGGCCGATCTCATCCATATAGTGCTGTACGGTTTCCGGCACAGCCGCAGCTTTAATATTAGCCCCCTCTTTACACTGAAAATAAATATCCGGATTGACATTGTTGCCTCGATTCGTGGGGTGCTCCGGATTCAGGGATTGCCGCCGGAACGCGCTCAGCGCCTCGCTGTCCATCAGGCCCCGCAGGTCCTCATAATCCAGCGTTTCAATCCGCTGCATCTCATGGGAAGTGCGGAAACCGTCAAAGCAGTGCATAAACGCATATCTGGCATGAATGGCCGACAGATGTGCCACGGCAGCCAGATCCATGGCCTCCTGCGGAGACGAGGACATCAGCATGGCATAGCCTGTGGTGCGGCATGTCATAAGGTCCGTATGATCCCCAAAAATCGAGTGATGGTTGCTGGTTACCACCCGGGAGGCGATGTGCATCACATTGGGGAGAAACTGGCCACCCATTGCATACATGGCGGGAATCATCAGCATCAGGCCCTGAGAGGAGGTAAAGGTGGTTGTCAGAGCCCCCGCCTGAAGGGAGCCGTGACAGGTGCCCGCTGCACCGGCTTCAGACTGCATCTGAATGACATCCACCGGAGTGCCAAAGAGATTCTTCCGGCCTTTGGCTGACCACTCATCCACCTTTTCCGCCATGGGAGACGAGGGGGTAATCGGATAAATTGCCGCCACCTCCGTAAAGGCGTATGCTGCGTGAGCCGCCGCCGTGTTGCCGTCCATAACGGCATATTCTTTACCCATGTTGTGACCGCTCCTTTCCGCCGGTCCGCAGAAGTAAAACAAAGGCAAGCCCTTCCGCGGCACGGCAGCTAATATTTATCGGTATGTGCTTTCCGGTGCTGGATACCTGGTTCAAATATGAAAGGGCCGCGAACGCGGCCCTTTCATGCGCTGTCCGCAAAGCCGCGCGGCAAAAGGAAAATCCGTGCGGCTTCTGACAGAGCGTATTACAGCTCCAGTTCTTTGCGCAGATTTACCACAAAATCCTGTACGTTTGTGACGATGTTCCAGGTGCGGAGGATTCCTCGGTCTTTCAGCTTGTTTGGCGGTATACCTATACTTCCTCAAAGGTCGGTGTCTCTCAGGCACCATTACCAGCACAGAAATCGGCATATGCGCTTCCAAGCAAAGTGGAAGCCGTCAGACCTGTCCTGCAACACAATTGGACTCGCGAACATCGTCACTACCGGTTCCAGCATATTGATGATGGAGGCTTTCGCTGCCCCAATGCGGTGGATCCCCGCGTTCAGGAAGAGAATTGCCGAGGCACTGGCGGCAAGCCATGGCACAGATAAGATCCCGCGCGCTCAGATGAATCGGCATGGTATCTGTGAAAGACTGGTTCGCATCCGCCTTGGCAGCGGCGGAAGTACAAAGGTATAAAATGCCCATAGGGCAGGCAAAACAGGTTTGTAATGAGAGTTTCCGTCTCGCCGGAGGGCAGCAGAACCCCGATGACCCGCAAGGAAATATCCCGGTTTAAGTCCAGCATGAAATCGCCACCTAGGGTTTATCTACTACATAGTTCCACTTGCTTTTGCGGCGCATCAGGAAACGGATTCCATTGCCCTTGAGGAACGCGAGGATTTTGTGTCCGGATAGCCCTAGCCGAACAGAATCGGTTTTGCGAGGCAACCTTCGATCCTCTTAGAGCAGTTCCCGGAAATAATGAGAAAAAAGGAAGCAAGGAGGGGAATGCAGAACAAGGCGGAGGATGCGGGCGGGCTGATGCCCGCCAGGGACAACAACGCAGCTACGTTTTCCGGAACGCTGAACTTTTCTCAGTGTTTTTGGGAATTGCTCTAGGTGCTAGATGTGCCCCATTGCCTGTGCCCTCTCCATGGTTGGATACGAATCAATGGCGGCACCGGGAATTTTTGTATCATTCGTTATTTGTCCTTAAGTTATTGACATTGATAAGCCTATTGGCGCGAAGCGCACCTTTGTGAAATCAATCGCCGCAGAGGTGGCAGGCAACAAAGTGGCCGGGGAAAATTTCCTTCAAAACGGGAGCCTCCTGGTGGCACCGCTCCTGACAATGCTCGCAGCGGGCGGCAAAGCGGCAGCCGGGCTTGGGATCCACGGGGCTGACGACCTCGCCCTTGATGACCTTGACCTCCTTGTTGCGCATGGAGATATCCGGCTCCGGAATGGCGGACAGCAAAGCCTGGGTGTAGGGATGCACAGGCTTTGCGAACAGCTCGTCGGAACTGGTGAGTTCCAGGCACTGGCCAAGGTACATGACCATGATGTTATCAGAGATATGCTTGACAACGCTCAGGTCATGGGTCACGAACATATAGGTCAGGCCCATGTCATCCTGCAGATCCATCAGCAGGTTGAGGATCTGTGCCTGGATCGAGACATCCAGGGCGGAAACGGGTTCGTCGCAGACGATGAACTTGGGGTTGACGGACAGTGCACGGGCAATGCCGATACGCTGACGGCGGCCACCGTCCAGCTCGTGGGGATATGCCGTAGCATAGCGCCGGGCCAGCCCAACCACGTCCATCAGATGTGCGGCGCGGTTAAAAATCTCGCGCTTCTTGGGCAGCGTCTTGTTGATGATCATGTACTCGGCAATGATCTCAATGACGGACTTACGGGGATCAAGACTTGCGTACGGGTCCTGGAAGATGATCTGCAGTTCCTGACGCATCTTCTTCATCTGCCGGGCATTGTACTTGGTAATATCATCACCATTATACAGGATCTGTCCGGAAGTGGGCTCAATCAGGCGCAGAATGGTGCGGCCCAATGTGCTCTTTCCGCAGCCGGACTCACCGACCACGCCGATGGTTTCGCCGGCGTATACTTTCATGTTGATGCCGTCGACTGCGTGCAGGAAGGACTTGTCGCCTACCTTAAAATACTTTTTCAGGTCTACAGTCTCAATCAGAGGGATTCTCTCTTCTGCCATAGCTTAGTCCTCCTTTTCCTGGTGAAAGAGATGGCAGCGGATGGAGTGCGTGCCATCGGTATGGACCTCCGGAGGGACCTCCTTGCAGATCTCCATGCATTTGCCGCAGCGCGGTGCAAATTTGCAGCCCTTAGGCAGATTGGTGGGATCCGGCATCAACCCGGCGATGGGCTGCAGACGGGTGGTTTTCGACTTGAGATTGGGCAAAGAGGCAAACAGACCGTCTGTATAGGGGTGGTGTTTGGCGTGAGTAAAGATATCCTCAGCGGTGCCGAGCTCAATGATCTCACCGGCGTACATAACGGCTACATTATCGCAGGTCTGTGCCACAATCCCTAGGTCATGGGTGATCATAATCATGGAGGTGCCCAGACGGTCACGCAGATCGCGGATCATCATCAGCACCTGCGCCTGAATGGTAACATCCAGGGCGGTGGTGGGCTCGTCTGCGATCAGCAGATCGGGCTCGCAGGACAGTGCGATAGCGATCACAACACGCTGGCGCATGCCGCCGGAGAACTGATGGGGATACTCGCGCTTTCTGGCGGGGGGAATACCCACCAGGGTCAGAGTTTCATCGACGCGCGCCTCGATCTCCTCCTTGGAGCGGCCCGCCTCGTTGTGGACCTGCAGCGCCTCGGCGATCTGCTCGCCCACGGTCAGCACTGGGTTCAGGGAGGTCATGGGATCCTGGAAGATCATGGCAATCTTATCGCCGCGGATCTTGCGCATGTGGGCCTCCGGCAGTTCTACGATGCTCTTGCCCTCAAAGGTGATGGAGCCGGAAGTGACTTTGCCGGTACGTTCAGGTAGAAGGCGCATGAGCGTCAGCGCCAGCGTGGTTTTACCGGCGCCAGTCTCGCCCACCAGACCTAGCGTGGCACCTTTTTCCAAAGAGAGGGTGACATCATTGACGGCATACACAGTCTCTAGATCGGTTTTGTAGATGACGCTCAGATTCTTAATGACTAACATCTTTTCTGTGTCACTCATGATGATAATTCCTTTCTGCCGGCGTCAGTTCTTCAGACGGGGATCCATAGCATCGCGCAGGCCGTCGCCCAACAGGTTCACGGAGAAAGCAGTCAGAACAATGGACAGCGCGGGGAACAGCACCAGCGAGGGAGCACGCAGCATATCAACACGGGCACTGGACAGCATGGAGCCCCACTCAGGCGCGGGGGCAGGCAGGGACAGTCCAATGAAGCTCAGAGTGGACTGATAGATGACCAGGCTGGAGACATTCAGTGTCACGTTAACCAAAATGATACCCAGCGTGTTGGGGATGATATGGCTGATGATGATACGGGCAGAGCTGGCTCCGCCGGCGCGGGCAGCCTCAACATACTCCTGGTCGACCAGGTTCAAAACGCCGGAACGAACCAAACGGACATAGTTTGTGAAGTATGCCAGAGTCATTGCGATAATCAGTACGGGGATGCTGGAGCCCAGGGCGGCCACGACCACCATGGTGAACAGCAGGTCGGGGATGGACATGAAGATATCTAGAGCACGCATGATAACCATATCGACCTTGCCGCCGAAGTAACCGGCGACAGCGCCCAATGTGCAGCCGAAGAGGCAGGAGCTGATGGAAGCTGCAACTGCCACCAGCAGCGAATTACGGGCGCCATGCACCAGACGGGACAGAACGTCACGGCCATAGCTGTCGCCGCCCAGAGGCTGTTCAGCGGACATGGGAGCCAGCTTGTTTTCAGGGATCTGGACAACACCAGCGTCATAACTGACGATAACGTCTGCAAAAATGACGACCAGAATAATGCAGATCAGCAGAAACAGACCGATCATTGCACCCCTATTTTTTTTCAGCCGACGAAGGATCTCTTTGGCCTGACTGGGACGTTTGAAGTTGATGTCCTCACCATCGAGCATGTCGGCAACGGGACGAGTAGAAGTTTTAGCCATTGAGATCACCACCCCTTACTGTATTTGGCTCGAATACGCGGATCAATGAATGCATAAATCACGTCCACGCCGATCATCAACAGAGTGAAGCAGATGGACACCATAACGGCGCAGCCAATGACCATGGGCTCATCCTTCGTGCTGATGGACTCAACGATCAGAGAGCCGACGCCCGGGATGGAGAACAACTGCTCAGTGGTGACCATGCCGGCCAGCAGGCAGCCGAAACGCATACCGATAGAGGTGACCACGGGCAGCAGCGCGTTCTTCAGAGCGTGTTTCCAGATAACCGTGCGCTCAGCAACGCCTTTGGCGCGGGCGGTACGGACATAGTCCTGGCGGATAGACTCCAGCATGGAGGACTTGGTGAAACGCAGATAGGCAGACAGCTCACAAATTGTAGCTGCAATAACAGGCAGCACATAGTGCTTCGCTGATTTCAAGCCAAAGGATGGGAACCAGCCGAGCTTCAACGCGAAGATGTACATAAGCAGGATACCGACAACGAAGCTGGGTACAGCAGCCAAGAAGAAGGCGATCATCGTGGGGATGGTATCCATCAGCGAGTTCTGCTTAACTGCCGACAAAATACCCAATGGGACACCTATGCAAACCGATAGTACGAGGACTAAAACGGCAAGGCGCAAAGTAATCAAAAAACGGGGCCAGAGTTCATCAAAAACATCCAGCTTGGTAGAATAGGACTGACCAAAGTTGCCTTTGGTGACGATATTTTTCAAGTAATTAAACCAACGGACAAGAACCGGATCATTATAGCCCAGCTCTTCGTTCATTGCCTCTACCTCCGCCGCAGTAGCGTTGGGTCCCAGGATCATACGACCAGGGTTACCGGGCGTAATATTCATAACAATGAAGATGATCAGGGTAACGCCAAGCACGGTGGGGATCAGGAACAACAGACGCTTGATAATATATCGATGCATGTTTTCCCTGCTTTCTAACGGAAGATTTTATTTTAAACGTGTGTGAATAAAGGTGTGCAACATCCCTGCGGATATGCGGAATAGAAATTGTGTGCAGGCGGCTTTTCCCAGCCGTCTGCACACAATTCTTTACCAAATAACGGCTTTAGTTGGAGCGAATCAGATGTGCCGGTCAGGCGTTCCAGCTCCAGTCATAGACACGATAATCGGTGGGAACAGCAACAGCATTCAGACCCTTGTTGTAAGCAATGCAGGAAGGAATGGTGATGACGGGCGTCAGAGTGTGGGTGTCATAGAAAGCGTTGTACATTTCAGTGTAGATAGCGATACGCTTATCCATGTCAGCGGTGGAGGCGCCTTCCTTCAGCCATTCATCGAACTTGTCGGACAGGTCGTTGAACTTGCCGGCAGGGCCATCGTAGACGCAGTTTTTGATGCCGACAGAGGCGGAAGCGGATTGCTGCTCGAAGTTGTTGAAGTCGTAGTTACCGCAGTCATAAGCCATAGCCAGATCGTACTCCTGCGCGACCAGACGGTCACCGGCGACGGAGTAGTCCTGAACGACCAGCTTGGATCTGATGCCAGCCGCCTCCAGCTGAGCGTGAATAGCAATGGCGTAGCTCTCGTTACGGCCAGCAGCGGCGAGGAACTCACCGACGTCAACGCCATTGGGATAGCCGGCCTCTGCCAGGAGCTGCTTTGCCTTCTCCAAATTGAAGGGGATGGGATTCTCCAGAGAGTCGGCAGAGGGAGCAGCGGCAGCGTAGCTGGGGTTGATGTACATATAGGTGGGAGTGCCGTAACCATCGCAGACCAGCTTGTTGACGCCGTCACGGTCGATGGCATACATGATGGCCAGACGGACTAGGTCATTCTGCAGGATCGAGCCATAGGTCGGGGACTCGATGTTGATGCAGAATGTCATAACCTCGTTGGACTCCTTCTCAATGCAGGTGAACTTGTCGGAAGACTTGATGTCCTCCCAGTAGGAGATGGGAACGATCATGTAATCGACTTCGCCATTTTGCAGAGCGGTGATAGCGGAGGTATCATCCTCGATCACGTTCCAGGTGATCTTGTCGATCGCGGCCTTGCCGCGATGATAATCCTCAAAAGCAACAGCGCTCCAAGAGGTCATGGGATTATAGTTATCCTCATCCCACATATAGGGGCCGGTACCGGCCTTGTTGGCAATCTTACCAAAGTTGTCGCCCTGCTCGGTAACTTCTTTCTGGGACAGGATCTTCACCTTGTGAAGCATGTGGCCGATGGGTGAGAAGGACTCCTTCATAACGATCTTGACGGTGTAATCGTCAACTTTCTCGACGTGGTCCAGAGGACGGACGTAAGAGGCCTGCTTGGGACTGTTCTGAGCGAGGTTGTAGCTGAAAACAACGTCATCGGCGGTCATGGTCTCGCCATTGTGGAACTTGACGCCCTGCTTTAAGGTGACAATGTACTCGCTGGCATCGTCGTTGGCCTCGATCTCTTCAGCCAGACGCAGGTCATAACCGCCGTTGGCCTCGTTCAGATCATACAGCCCTTCGTAGATGTTCTCGTGAACAGTGTACTCATGTGTGTTGGTGGTTTGATTGGGGTCGCTGGTGGTCAGGAAAGCGGTGTTACGAAGAGTAACAGAATTCTCGCTCTTGTCGCTTCCTTGGTTCCCGCCGCCGCAGCCGGCCAGAACAGTGGCCAGCATCAGAGCGGACATGAATAGAGAGATAAACCTTTTCATTTTTTCCTCCTGCCTAAATTTGAATCCCATCCATATATGTACCACTATGTACTACGGTACACACTAGGTGGCTTCATAAATTATATACTTGTATATACAGCATTGTCAAGTAGAACAAGTTAATCACGTCAAAAAATTGTCTGTTCCAACAAAATTACCAATAAAAATACAGGCGTATCGACCAAAGACGCGGAGAAAATTTCCTTATTTGGCGGCCATTTCCGCCCTGCGTAAGAATAATTTTGCATGGGAATATCAACCATGCAAAGTTCTTCGTCAGCCCTGCAGAGAAGTATCATGATCGGCCGAGCCTGTCTTTGCCCCATCCGCAGCACCGAATATTTCGGAACAGTTTCGAGACCGCGCCTCGTGAAATCGAGGATGCGGACAACCTGCAACACATTGATACAGCTGTCGCAGATATATCAAAAAATTTATGGAGATTGTGCGCCAGGATTCCCGGCACGGCACAAGACTAACAAAAGACAACGTTTACAGGTAAAATGGATAAAAACAACAATACACTCGTGCAATATTGCGGATTGAAACAACTTCCAAAAAAGAACTGCGGACAGTCATGCGGAGATATGACAAAAGCCGCAAAGTACAAACTTCCTGCATAAAGCAGAACACGGTGCAGCCCTTACACCAAGAACTGCACCGTATCCTACATGAAAACTTCGCTGTTGGTCTGTGCCAAAGCAGGACGTTACTTAAAATCAGGTCAGCGGCTCACACACCGGCGACACAGGTGATCTCAAACAGGTAGGGCTCGGCAACGGTGGGCGCCACAACGGTGTAGCGGGCGGGGCCCACATCCATGTTCAGGAAGAGTCGATCCCACACCTCGTTGGCGATAGCGCGGTCCTCACGCTTGGCGATGAAGATCTGGCAGAACAGAACCTTCTCCAGGCTGGAGCCGGCAGCTTCCAGAACGTTCTTCATGTTGATGAAGGCCTGCTCGCACTGAGCCTCCAGACCCTCCTTCAGGGCTCCGTTCTCGTCCTCACCGACCATGCCGGAGACGAACACCAGGTTGCCGTATTTGATGGCCTGGGAGACGTTGTGGGTGGGAGTGACAGCCAGGGGGGTATACACCTTTTCCTTCTTGAATTCCATAGTGGTACTTCCTTTCAAATAAATGATTTATCTTCGGCCGGTACCAGGATCTCAACAGTACCGTTGATACCGTCGAGTCTGATGTAATCGCCGTCATGGATTTCCACACAGGGATCGCAGCCGGCTGGGAAATCGGCGACACAGGGACGTCTGGTGTTAAAAATGGCGGTGCCGCACTTGGAGTCCATCGTGGTGAATACATAGCCGCTGGGGCCGACGCCGTTGTACTCGCTGTTGCGGAACATATCAGACCAGCCCAGAGAGCCGCGGCTGCAGGGGAGTACAACGATCTTGCCGGCAAAGCTGTCGCCATAGTGGACGTTGCCCTTTTCGGTCACCACGCCGGTCTTCACATCAGCCCCATTCCAACCGACGATGCTGTCGGGACAGACGAAGGCATAACCTTCTACCACGGGGCCCCAGGCGGGACGGCCCCGGATGATCTTATTCTTACTCATATCGTCTCTTAACCTCCCAATAACCACTGATGGCAGCGTCAATGACCTGTTCATCGGAACCGTAGTAGATCGGGCAGTCCCGCTCATCCCTGCTGCCGTTGCACAGTTTGAAGGAAGACAGACCGAGGGACTTCGCGCCCTTTGCCACGTTGATCGTACGGAGGATGCAGCCACTGGTCAGGATCTCCACGCCCCAGTGCTTCAGGTCCTGAATGATGTGGGCCTGCTGGGCCATAGCGTACTGGGCAATGTTGGTGAACACGCAGAAGCGGACGCCCTCCTTGACCTTTCTGCCGTTCATGTAACGCCAGATCTTGATCAGCTCCTCGGCGGAGCAGTTGGGGCAGCCGACCTGCAGATAGTCGGCCGGGCCGGATTCCTTGTGGCAAACCTCATCCCAATAAGTCTGCAGGATCTCGTTGGTGATGGTGAAATCCGCCACAGGCTTGTGGCCGCCCATCGCCATCTCATAGGTCTGCGCCTCGGGGGACACACCCACGATCAGACACAGCTCGCAGCCGCTGGTCACAGCCAGAGCGGTGAAGAACGTCTTCAGCTTGATTAGGTCAGGCCGCTCGAAATCGCCGCAGATGACGGGGACGGCATTGGGGGCCAAACGACGGCCCACAGCAGCGCCCAGCAAATCCCAGTCGGTCTTGTCCCCAGTGTCACATGCCACATGGAACACGTGAGTGCCGTGGCGATTCTCGGGCAGGTGCAGGCCCCACTTGGGAGCGCGACCACAGATCGCGGTGCAGAAAGTGGTATTGCCGCCGCCGCCGTAGCCGCGGGCGCCCAGGATGGAGTTGCTGTAGAGCACGTTACTGGACTCGGTGGTGACGAAATACTCGCCCATTACAGGTAGCCAGCCGGCCAGATAGGGGGCGCAGGTGGAGCCGATCATCACGCCGCGGTCAGCCGCGTCGGAGAGGATCTGGCGGTTGTTCTCATAGAACTCCTTGGTCTGCTGGGGCCACTGCCACTGGAACGTGTCGCAGCAGTGTACGTCATCCATGACGTAAGTGCTTTCGTTAAAGCTGTTGAAGGTGGCGGGATCCAGACCCGGGCATTTCAGCTTGGTCTGCCAGTCGTGATAGCCCATGGCCAGAATGTCAGGCCGATCCAGATTGCCATCGGGGAAGTCAGCTGGCTCGCAGGTGGAGCCGCAGCACAAATGCGCCTTGGTGATGGGTACCAGCTCCTCGGCGCCCAAGATCTGTGCATAGTCGATGATCTTCTGCAGAGCAACCTGCTTGGCAGCGCCGAACTCGCCGTCGAGCATGCGCTGCTCATAGGGGGTCAACCGAATCATATCGCGCAATCTCCTCTCATAGTTGGTTTGTGATTTCCTGTACGATTATATACAACCTATGTATGCTGGTATATACAGGTTTTCTTATAAGTCTATCATAGATGCATTTACCTAAAAGTCAAGACATTTTTTTGAGGGCAAAAATATTTGATGGGCGATCGCAGACCAAAAATTTGGGGAGATTTAGTGAAACTGCACAGTTTGCCGCAACAGAATTATTCAAAATGCGGTTTGCCTTTTCAGGCCCAACGAACCGTCCTAATATATACCGGTAAATCACCGATGAAAAATACTGAGAGGCGGGAAAACAGTGAAAATTACGATTGGCAGCGACCAGCATGGTTCGGCCTATAAGCAGATGATCATGAAGGTGTTCTCTGAGAACGAATATGTGGATGTGGGTACTTTTGATACGGAGCCTGTCAGATGTTTTGGCATGGCAGAAAAAGTGGTGTACCGTTGCATGGTGGCAGTGTCCGAGGGCGCCAAGAACACCGCCACCTATGACGAGCTGGTGGAGGTTGACTTGATGGGCAATATCTCTTATGATAAGAATGGTATGAAGTGTCCCACCAGATACGCTTCTCCGCCAACCCTTATGAAGGGACTCCTGTCGCTTCCCTGCCGGGAGGCCTGTTCAAGACCAGAGAGGAAGTCACGGGCAAGCTGCTGGAGGGTGAAAAGTGCGTCTCTACCCGCTGGAATCAGTGCTCTATTGACGGCGCCCTGTGGCGGCCATAACCTGCGCCTGCAGAATAACCTGCCCGATACCTGCCCGATCATCTGCTCCATAGAGGGCAACTACGACAATCCCGACATCAACCATATCGTCATCACTGCTGGGCTTCAGTATCTGACCCGCTTTACTAGCACCAACTAGGTTGTGTCCTATCAGAGAAGATTTATGAATGTCGTCAACAACGACAGCAAGAAATGAGATAGGAGATTTAAGCTATGGAAAAAAAGCTGATGGGAGTATTTGCCCCCATTTCCACTCCTTTTACCGCTGACGGCCACGTGGACTATGGAGGTCTTGCCAAAAACGCAAAGTATTATGCCGCCGCCGGTCTGAAGGGCTATCTGGCACTGGGTTCCAACGGCGAGAACAAGAGCCTATCCAACAAGGAGAAGCTCCGCGTGCTGGAGGCCGTCGTTCAGAACAAGGGCGAAGGCCAGACAGTCATGGCGGGCTGTATCTTTGAGTCCACCATGGAGACTATCGAGATGGGCAAGGAGATGTGCAAGCGCGGCACAGACTTCCTGACGCTGCTGCCTCCCTGCTACTTCAAAAACCAGATGACCGACGATGTGCTGCTGCGCTATTTCTCTGACGTGGCGGACGTCATGTCTGTCCCCTGCCTGGTGTACAACGCACCCCAGTATGCCGGCGGTGTGGGCCTGAGCCCGAAGCTGATCCGGCACTGCGCCGATCACCCTAACATCGTGGGTGTGAAGGACAGTTCCACCGGCAACATGGAGGGCATCCTGTTCGCCGTGAGGGATAAGCCTGACTTCACTGTGATGGCAGGCTCTGTCAACAATTTTTTCACCGCTATGACCATGGGCGGCGCCGGCGGCGTTCTGTCCCTGTCCAACTCTTTCCCCGAAGTGACGGTGGAGTTGTACAACCTGCTGGTAGAAAAGAGGTATCCGGCGGCCATTGCCCTCAATGCCCGCCTGCTGGAGATCAACCGTGCCATCGGCGGTGCCGGCGGCGTGGCCGCGGTAAAGGCGGCCATGGATATGAACGGCCTGGTGGGCGGCGATCCACGTTTGCCCCTGCCGCCCCTGACCGCGGAGCAGAAAGAGGCCCTGAAGGCCAAGCTCAAGGGTTTTGGTCTGCTGAACTGAGTTGAGAAGTCCCATCAAAATTCACGATCACTAATATTGATTGGAGGAGCGAATTATGGCAAAATATGATTTTATGAGCTTTGGTGAGGCAATGGTGCGTTTTACCCCTCCCAGACATGACCGTCTGGGTCAGGCAGAGGAACTGCAGCTGGGCATTGCCGCTTCCGAGCTGAACTGCTGTGTCAATATTTCTAACCTGAGCCGTAAGATGCTCAAGCCTCAGTTGAAAACCGCTTATGTCACCAAACTGGTGGATACCTGGGACGGCGACTATATCATCAAGCACGCCCAGATGCACGCCGTGGATATGTCCAATGTCGTGGTGGAACCCTATGACAAAATCGGCCGCAATGGCCGCAACGGCAAGTGCTTCATCGAAGTGGGCATTGGCCCGCGCCCTGGCTATCAGACCTATGACCGCGGCCACTCTGCCGTTTCTAGTATCCAGCCCGGCGACATCGACTGGGAGAAGGTGCTGGATACCCGTTGGTTCCACTCCACTGGCATCGTGACTGCCGTGGGTGAGCATACCGCCACTGAGGTCCTGGCTGCTCTGAGGGCCGCCAAGAAAAACGGCGCCACCACCTCTTTTGACCTGAACTACCGTCACACCCTGTGGAGTATGGAAGCTGCCCAGGCCGCCATGGCGGAGCTGATGCCCTACATTGATGTCATCATCGGCAACGAGGAGGACTTTGAGACCATGCTGGGCATCAAGGCTGATAATACCGACGAGAACTACTCCAAGATTGATCCCATGTGCTACAAGAGGGTAGCCGAAAAGGTCATGGAGGATTATCCCAATGTTCAGATTGTGGGTAGCTCCCTGCGTGAGGTCACTTCCGCTTGCCTGAACAACTGGCAGTGCGTCATGATGACCCGCAACGGTTACTTTGTCTCTCGCAAGTACATGAACATCGAGATCTATGACCGCATCGGCGGTGGCGACTCTTTCGCCTCTGGTCTGATCTGGTGCCTGATGGAGGGCAAGCCAGAGCAGGAATGCATCGACTTTGCTACTGCTTACTCCGCCTTGTGCCACACCATCCGTAATGACTGGAACTTGGTCACCACGGAAGAGGCCTATGACGTAATGAATGGCGGCTCCGCCCGCGTGAAGCGCTAAACCGGCAAAACCCAAAACCACAGATGAAAAGAGGACACCTGATGGGCAATGCCATTAGGCCCTGTATGAAAAATAAATATTGTATGAATAAAGAGTTAGTGCAAAAATAGGGACATGAAGCGGTATGAATTAACAAAAGTACTATGGGAGCACATAAAAGAGCTGCTGCCGCCGGAAACGGCGGGATGCGGGGCCGGCCTCGGAAAGATGACCGAAACATACTCAATGGGATGCTCTGGACCGCCCGCAGCGGAGCACAGTGGCGGGAAATGCCGGAGGCA
>NZ_CAJULS010000045.1 GCF_910587525.1 uncultured Oscillibacter sp.
CGAAAAAACGGGTGACACCGGAGATCAACGCCATCTCCACCCTGCTCTTTGTGACCGTGCTGCTGCTGCTGGTCATCGTCAATCTCCGGGAGGCCCACATGGAGCGGACCGGACAGCAGGAGCGCCGGCCCAAGCCGGTTTTCCAGCGCCTGACCCGGTTCCTGGACTCCCCCAGGGGAAAATGGTTCCGCCGGATCACAGCCGGCGTTCTGGCCGCCGCCTTCCTGGTGACTGTTTGCCTTCTCACCAGCGCCACCAATGCTCAGCCGGTGGTAAACGTATGCAGCTGGGGCGAGTATATTGACGAAGAGCTCATCACCCAATTTGAGGAGGAGACAGGCATTCTGGTGAACTACCAGACTGCCGAGAGCAACGAGGCCCTATACTCCCTGCTGAAAAGCGGCGCCGGGGACTACGACGTCATCGTACCCTCTGACTATATGATCTCCCAGCTCATTGAAGAGGATATGCTCTCGGAGCTGGATTACAGCCAGATCCCCAACTACTCCCTGATCTCGGACCGTTTCAGGGGCCTGACCTACGACCCGCAGGAGCGCTACACCGTCCCCTACGCCTGGGGTACTGTTGGCATCATCTACAACACCGCCATGGTGGCGGAGCCCATCACCAGCTGGAGCGCCCTGTTTGACGAACAGTACGCCGGAAACGTGCTGATGTTCCGGAATTCCCGGGATGCCATGGCCACGGCTCTGTGTTACCTGGGGTATTCGCTGAACACCACCGATCCCGGGCAGCTCCGGGAGGCCTTTGAACTCCTCCAGAACGCCAAGAGCCGGGGGGTATACCAGTCCTTTGTCATGGATGAAATTTTCCAGAAACTGGAGGGCGGCAACGCCGCCATCGGCGCCTACTATGCTGGGGATTACCTCACCATGCTGGAGAACAACGAGGACTTGGCCTTTGCGGTCCCCGAGGAGGGCTCCAACTGGTTCATGGACGCCATGTGCGTGCTGAAAAGCGCCCCCCACTACGATGAAGCCATGGCATGGATCAACTTCATCGCCTCCACTGAGGCCAATCTGGCCAATATGGACTACATTGGATACGCCTCTCCCAACCAGCAGGCGCTGGAGCAGTATCCGGGCTATTATGAGGCGCTGTACGACGAGCCCCTGGACCCGGAGATCTACGGGATCATGGCGGCGCCTGCGGAGACGCTGGAGCGCTGCGAGGCGTACCTGGTCCTCCCTGCCCATATCCGTACACTTTACAATGACCTTTGGACAGAGCTTGGGATTTAGCTAAAGCAAAGCGCATTCCTTCCCCTGCCATTGCCAATTTTAATTCAGGAGGTATCCACTATGATCCTGATCGGAACAAAATGCCAATTGGAACAGACCGTCACCCAGGAGCTGACGGCCGCCGCCGTGGGCTCCGGAGCCCTGCCGGTATTCGGCACGCCCTTTATGGCCGCCATGATGGAAAACGCCGCCCTGACGGTCCTCCAGAACTTTCTGGAAGAGGACCAGGGCAGCGTGGGCACCCATCTGGACATTCACCATGACGCCCCCACCCCCATTGGTATGAGGGTCTGGGCAGAGGCGGAGATCACCGGTGTGTCGGAAAACGGAAAGATGGTGGACTTCAAAGTCTCCGCATGGGATGAACGCGGTCCCGTGGGCGGCGGAACCCATACCCGGGCCATCATTAACAGCCAGCGGTTTTTGGACAAGTGTAATAAAAAACTGGAGCAATGACCCGCAAAAACGCCCCTGGAGGAGTCCTCCAGGGGCGTTCTCTTTTACGCAGAAATCACAGCGTCAGAGACGGCGCACTGTATACACGGCCGGCCAGCTCGCTGTTGAGCATGTACAGACTCTTGGGATCAGATCCAAAGAGCTCCATTTTGGAGATCAGGTCGTTGGCATTGTCCTCCTCCTCACCCTGCTCTTTCACGAACCAGTCCAGGAACTGCATGGTACGGAAGTCCTTCACCTCATAGGCGGCGGCATAGATGTCATTGATGAGGCCGGTGACATACAGCTCGTGCTCCAGGCCGGCTTTCAGCACCGCCATGTCGCTGTCCATCACCTTGTCGGGCTTGGCAATGGCGTCCAACGTCACTTTGGCGCTGTTGTTGTGAAGATACTGGTAGAAAAGCATGGCATGGTCCCGCTCCTCCTGGGCCTGAATCTTATACCAGTTGGCAAAGCCGTCCAATCCCCGGGCCTCAAAATAATTGGAGAAATCCAAATAGAGGTAGGCAGAATAAAACTCCTTGTTGATTTGATCATTCAGCAGCGCGGCAACTTTTTCATTCAGCATGTTACATGTTCCTTTCCAGTTTTTTAAGGTGATTATATTCCGGTCTCTGAGAAAAATCTATTGTAAATGCGACAAAAATCGGATCTTTTTCAAGCAAGGCCTAATCAGAACAGTGTCATCTGGCTGGTCTCCGCCATCCCCGCGAAGGCCCCCAGGGCCTTGAGCTGCTCAATGTGGGTCTTGGAGAGCTTATTGCAGCACATGGCAAACTCCTCGATAGAGATAAACTCCTTCCCTTCCCGCTTCTCCGCCGTGTCTACCGCCGCCGCGTCGCCCAGACCGTGAACGGAGACAAAGGGTGGAAGAAGCCCTCCGTCCACAATCTTGAATTTTGTGGCGTCAGACTTATAGATGTCGATAGTTTCGAAATGGTAGCCCCGAAGATAGAACTCGTAGCACACCTCCAGGGTGGTCAGCAGGTTCTGTTCCACGGCTGTGGCGTCCTTGTTGTTCTCGATCTCCCGGATCTTCCGCTTCACCGCGTCCTTTCCGGCACAGCAGTACTCTGCGTCAAAGGCCTTGGCGCGGACAGAGAAGAACGTGGCGTAGAAGGCCAGGGGCTCATGAACCTTGTACCAGGCGATGCGGAATGCCATCATCACGTAGGCAACAGCATGGGCCTTGGGAAACAGATAGCCGATCTTGGCAAGAGACTCAATGTACCAGTCGGGCACGTCATGCTCCCGCATGGCCTCCTCCCAACCGGGCTCGAAGCCGCCCTTTTTCACCTTCCCCTTCCGCACAGATTCCATGATCTTGAAGCTCATCTTGGGGTCCAAACCCATTTTGATGAGGTAGAGCATGATATCGTCCCGGCAGCCCACCGTATCCAGAACGCCGGCGGTACCGCTGAGGATCAGGTCCTTGGCGTTGCCCAGCCACACGTCGGTGCCGTGGGAGAATCCGGACAGGCGCACCAGTGTGCTGAAATCCTTCGGCTGGGTGTCCACCAACATCTGCCGGGTGAAGCGGGTGTTGAACTCCGGGATGGCTACGGCCCCGGTGGGCCCCAGGATCTCGTCGTTCTCATAGCCCAGCACCTTGCTGGAGGTGAAGATGGACATGGTGTCTGGGTCGTCCAGAGGAATTTTCTGTGGGTCCACTCCGGTGAGGTCCTGCATCATGCGGACCATAGTGGGGTCATCGTGGCCCAACATGTCCAGTTTTAAGAGGTTGGCTTCCATGGAGTGGTATTCAAAGTGAGTGGTGATGGTGTCGGAGCCGTCATCATCCGCCGGGTGCTGGACGGGACAGAAATCCTCCATGTCCTTGTCATCCGGGACCACCACCAGACCGCCGGGATGCTGCCCGGTGGTGCGGCGGGTGCCCACACAGCCTAGAGTCAGCCGGTTTTCCTCTGCCCGGCCCGCCGTCATGGCGTTCTCCTCCAGATACTTTTTCACAAAGCCGTAGGCGGTCTTCTCCGCCAGCGTCCCAATGGTCCCCGCCCGAAACACCTGGGTCTCGCCGAACATCTCGATGGCGTGGCGATGGGCTCGGGACTGATACTCGCCGGAGAAATTCAGGTCGATGTCTGGCACCTTGCCGCCGCCAAAGCCCAGGAAAGTCTCAAAGGGAATATCAAAGCCGTCCTTTTCATACTTGGCGCCGCACACCGGGCAGACCTTGTCCGGCATGTCCGCGCCGCAGCCGTAGGAGCCGTCCTCGATAAACTCGCTGTTTTTACACTGGGGACAGCGGTAATGGGGCGGCAGGGAGTTGACCTCCGTGATGCCGGACATATAGGCCGCAAGAGACGACCCAACAGATCCCCGGGAACCCACCAGATAGCCGTTCTCCAGAGACCGCTGCACCAATTTCTGGGCGGACATATACACCACGTCGTACTTACCCAGAATGCCGCCCAGCTCGATATCCAGGCGATCCACAATGAGCTTTGGCGGGTCCTCGCCGTAGAGGCGGTGAACCTTCTCCCAAACCAGGCGGTTCAGGTCCTCCTCGGAGTTTTCCAGTCTGGGCGGAAACAGTTCTTTGGGCAAAAGCTCAAAAGTCTCGATCTGATCCGCAATCAGCCGGGTGTTAGCCACCACCACCTCGTAGGCCTTCTCCTTCCCCAGATAGGCAAACTCCTCCAGCATCTCGTCCGTGGTCTTGAAATAGATGGGCAGGGGCTCGTTGGCGTCCGAAAACTTCTTGGACGCCAGCAGGATGTGCCGGTACACCTCGTCCTCCGGCTCCAGAAAGTGGACGTCCCCTGTGGCGCAGACAGGCTTGCCCAGCTCCTCTCCCAGGCGGACGATGGTGCGGTTAAAGTTCCGCAGGTCCTCCTCGCTGCGGGCGTCACCGTTGCGGAGCATAAATTGGTTGTTGCACAGGGGCTGGATCTCCAAATAGTCGTAAAAGGAGGCGATGCGCTTGAGCTCGTCCCAGTCCTTGTGGTCCGCCACGGCCTTGAACAGCTCTCCCGCCTCGCAGGCGGAGCCCACGATGATCCCCTCCCGGTGCTCTTTCAGCAGGCTCTTGGGGATGATGGGCACCCGCTTGAAGTATTTCAGATTGGAGGCGGAAATCATCTGGTAGAGATTCTTCAGCCCCACCTTGTTCCGGGCCAGCAGGATGATGTGCTTGGGGAAGCGGTTGGACTTGCCCCCCAGGGGACGTAGTTTCTCCATCTCCCCATTCACCGCCTGCAGGGTGTGGACGCCCTTCTCATGGAGCATTTTCCAGAAGGGAATCAGCATATAGCCCACCGTGGCCGCGTCGTCACTGGCCCGATGGTGGTTGAATGCGGGCAGATCCAGATGCTCCGCCACAATATCCAGCTTGTATTTCCCCAGGCCCGGCAACAGGTTCTGGGCCAGAATCAACGAGTCGATGTAAGTGGGCTGAAAGTCCAGCCCCGCCTCCCGGCACCCAGCCCGGATGAAGCCGATGTCGAATTCCGCGTTGTGGGCCGCCAGAGGGCGGCCATTCACAAATTTCAGAAAATCCGCCAATGCCTCTTTGGGCTGGGGAGCGTCTTTCAGCATCTCGTCTGTGATGCCCGTCAGACCGATGATCTCCGGCGTCAAACGGCGGCCCGGGTTGACAAAGGTCTGAAACCGCTCCGCAATCTCTCCATTTTTCAGCACCACCGCGCCGATCTCTGTGATGGCCTCCCGGTCCACCTTAAGGCCGGTGGTCTCAATGTCAAAGCAGACGATCTCGTCATCCAGGCCGCAGTCCAGCAAGCCGTGGACCGCCACCCGGTCATCCAGGTTGTTGACAAAATAACCCTCCACGCCGTAGAGAATCTTGATCTTATCCCCAGCGGCGTGCCACGCGTCCGGGAAGGACTGGGCCACGCCATGGTCCGTGATGGCAATGGCGGGATGTCCCCAGCGGATGGCGGCCTGAATGACCTCCTTGGTATCCGTCAAGGCATCCATGTTGCTCATTTTAGTGTGGAGGTGCAGCTCCACACGCTTCTCTGGAGCAGTGTCCTGCCGGGGCTGGTGCTCAGTGACATTGATGTGGTAGGGGTTCAGCTGAATGTCCTTGCCATCCCAGGTGGGCTCCATTTTTCCCTGGACGCACAGCCACATACCGGGCTTGACGGCGCTCTCCAGAGTCTGGGCCTCCTTGGCAGTGAGGTTTTTCTGCACCGTCACGGAGTTTGTGTAATCCGTCATGTCAAAGCTCAGCCGCCACATACCCGGCCGCCGGGTCTCCCGGCACTCGAAGGAAAAGACTTTCCCCGTCACAACCGCGCTGCTCATCTTCAAATCCAGGTCCTTCATGGGCACGGGCCTTGCCTTGATGGGGTTTCCCATCAGCACCTTGCCCACAACAGGTCTGCCGCCCTTCCCCGCCCTGGGGACGGATGCCTCCCGGGCGGGGAAAGGCCGCAGAGCCTCCGGCGCCTTGCAGGTGATATCCATCTCCACCCTAGAGAAGCCGTAGACTGCCCGCAGGGCGTCCTGAATCCCCCGCAAATCCTCCTCGCTCAGCTGGCTCTTCACCGCCAGCTGGAGGCGGATAGACATCTCCCCCTGGTCGATGGCGGCGCCGCTCAGCACCGCTCCCGCCAGTTTCAGCCGCAGCTCCGGGGAAAGCTGCAGCTCCGTAAACATTTCAAAAAATGGGATGTTTCTCGACATAGTGTTTTACTAATCTTCCTTCTCATCGTTCTGGCCCGTGCTCTGGTCTTTGAGCTGTTCCTCAAGTCTCTCAAAACGCCGGTCCATGGAGAACTTGATCCACACACCCATGATAACGATTGCAGCCACCGAGCCAATGGGCCACACCTGTCCGCCAAAAGTCGAGAGATTGAGGAATGCGCCAAGCACCAACGCAAAAAGAGCTGCTTTCATAACATTCCTCCTGTACTCATATTGAATCCGTCAACGTCCGTGGCAATGACGGCCGGCACTGCCGATAAGCGCCGCCAGCACGCCAACTCTGCCCAGGTATTTCACGGCATTTTCGCCCTGCCGCTCCAAATATACAGCCTGAAAGAGCAGCAAAAAAATAACCAGTACCCAGAGCAGCACAGTCTTTCCCCGCTCCGGCATAAAACGCTCCCTCCACTGTGAATCACAGTTTCTCGATCTCCTCCATCAGAGCATCCACAAGCCGCTCCTGCGGCATCTTGTAAAGGATTTTCCCTTTTCGGAACAGAAGTCCCGCGCCCTTACCGCCGGCAATACCGATATCGGCGGCGGCAGCTTCGCCGGGGCCGTTGACAGCACACCCCATCACCGCCACAGTGATGTTCTTTTCACAGTCCGCCAAACGCCGCTCCACCTCCTCCGCCATGGGGATGAGGTCGATGCGGGTGCGGCCGCAGGTGGGACAGGCAATGAGGTTCACCCCCTGCTTCCGAAGGCCCGCTGCCTTTAAGATCTTCTTGGCGGCGTAGATCTCCTCCAGCGGGTCGGCAGTCAATGTCACCCGGATAGTGTCGCCAATTCCCATGCAGAGCAGTCCTCCGATACCCATGGCGGACTTCACCAGCCCCATGGAGGGCGTGCCAGCCTCCGTAACCCCCAAGTGCAGGGGGTAATCCGTCCGTGCACTCAAGAGGCGGTAGGCCGCCATAGTCAGCGGCACGTCGGAGCACTTGACGGAGATGCAGATATCGTCAAAGTCGAATTTGTTCAGCAGATGTACGTGGCCCATGGCGCTCTCCACCAGAGCCTCGGCAGTGACACCACCGTACTTTGCCCGCAGCTCCTTTTCCAAAGAGCCGCCGTTGACGCCGATGCGAATGGGAATGGATTTCCGGCGGCACAGGTCCGCCACCACTTTCACCCGCTCCTCTCCGCCGATATTGCCGGGGTTGATACGGATAGCGTCCACGCCCCGCTCCGCACAGGCAATCGCGTACTTATAATTGAAATGGATATCTGCCACCAGGGGAATATGGATACGCTCTTTCAGCTTGTCCACTACCTCTGCTGCCGCCTGGTCCGGAATGGCTACCCGGATGATCTCACACCCAGCGGCCTCCAGATCCAGAATCTGAGCCACAGTGGTCTCCACATCATCGGTCTTCGTATTGCACATGGATTGGATCGTCACCGGTGCGCCGCCGCCCACAGGAACGCCGCCCACCAGCAGCTGTTTCGTCATGATTATCCTCCCTTCCTCAGCCGGGCGTAGATACAGGAATCCAGAATCTCCCCATTTTTATAGACACTGTTTTGAAGGACTCCCTCCAGGGTGAAGCCCGCCTTCTCCAGCACACCCCGGGAACCCGCGTTCCTGGCATATGGTTCCGCATGGATGCGGACAATATCCCAGACCTCAAAGCCCAGGCCGCACATCTCTTTCACGGCAGCGGTCATGATGCCCTGCCGCCAGAAGGGACGGCCCAGCCAATAGCCCAGCTCCGCACTCCTGCGGTACACATCTTCTCCAAGAAAAAGCGCAATACTGCCAACAGCCCTGCCGTCTACCAAAATGGCGCGGCACAGCTGGCCCTCTCCCTCCTGCTCTATGCAGGAGCGGACAAAACCTTCCGCATCCGCCAGCGTATAGGGGGTTGGAAATACATCTCTCAGGTTCTGTGCCACCAGCGGGTCATCGGCATAGGGGACTATGACGGAGGCATCCTCCATCCGCCAGGGCCGCAGTGTAAAGTTCATATTCTTTTCTCCTATTGAAACAGCTTAAATACATCCTGAAAAGTCACCAGCAGCATAAAGCCCATCAACACCACGAAGCCCACCGTGTTCACAGCGGCCTGGTACCGCTCCGGAACCTTCCTCTTAAAGAGCAGCAGCGTCAGCTGATCCACCAGCAGGAAAAACACCCGTCCGCCGTCCAGCGCCGGGATGGGCAGCATGTTCATCACCGCCAAATTCACCGCAATCAGCGCGGCAAAATAGAAGATCTGTGACCAGGCATCTTTTTGGGTCTCCGCCTGATCCCCCACCTCGGTGATGGCGGAGACAATGCCCACTGGGCCGCTGAGGTCCTGAACGGAGGCCCCGCCGGTAAATAACTGCACCAGGCTGAACCGCACCAATTGAACAAAGTCCAGCGCTGTATTCCAGGTGTATTTCAGCTTGTTTCCCAAGGTGGCCTCTTCGGCGTACCGGCCTATATACAAACCAAAGCCCCGGTAGGCACTGCCGTCCTGCGCAGTATAGGTCTGCCGCCGGATATCCCTCACCACATGACGCGTTCCCTCCCGGATGACCTCAATCTCTACGCCGTCCCTGGCATAGCTCAAAAACATGCTGGAGTCTCCGGCCAGATAGGCACGGTAGCCGTTGATTTTGTAGATCCGATCTCCGGGCATCAGGCCCTCTTCCCCCTGCCGCGGAAACTCCGGAGCCAAGTCCATGATCTGATCAGTGTAAAAGACTCCCGCGCCGGCATACAGACACAGCAGAATCAAGAGGCCTGTCAAAAAGTTCATGCCCGCTCCGGCTACCAGAATCAGGAGTTTTTGCCAAAAGCCCTGGCGGACAAAGGACCGCTCGTCTCCGGTGTCCTCGTCCTCCCCCTCCATGGCACAAAAGCCGCCGATGGGCAGGGCCCGGAAGGAATACTGGGTCTCCCCCCGCTTGCGGCTCCACACATTGGGTCCCATGCCGATGGAAAACTCATTGACCCGCACACCGCAGAGTTTTGCCGCCAGGAAGTGCCCCAGCTCATGAACCGCCACCAGAATTCCAAAAATCAAAACTGCCGCCAGGATATAGATCAGCTTCATGAAAAATGCTCCTTGCTCACGATCTCACGGGCCGCCTGGTCCGCCTCCAAAATCTCTTCCAACGTGGGCTTCTCCACTGCCGGAAGGGCCGCTATAGCCTTTTTCGTCAAATGGAAAATGTCGTAAAACCCAATCCGGTCCGCCAAAAACAGCCGGACCGCCTCCTCATTGGCACCGTTCAGCACGGCACAGGCCGTGCCGCCCCGGACAGCTGCCTCCTCCGCCAGCGCCAGGCAGGGAAACACCTCCCGGTCCGGCGGTGCAAAAGTCAGCGGCGGGCAAGACAGCAGGTCCAACGGATCCGCCGGATTCTCACCCCGCTCCGGGTATGTCATGGCGTACCGGATGGGCAGGCGCATATCCGGCGTCCCCAGCTGAGCCAGCACAGCCCCGTCCCGAAACTCCACCAGAGAGTGGACAATGGACTGTCGGTGGACCACCACGTCCACCTGCTCCAAAGGCAGGCGGTAGAGCCGCATGGCCTCGATGACCTCCAGCCCTTTGTTCATCAGCGTAGCGCAGTCCACAGTGATCTTGGGGCCCATGGTCCAGTTTGGATGTTTCAGAGCGTCTGCCTTTGTCATCCTGCCCGCTTCCACCGTGTTCATGCCGTAAAAGGGACCGCCGGAGCAGGTTAGAATCAGCCGCTTGATCTCCTGCCGGCTGGCACAGCCCTGGAGGCATTGGAAGATGGCGGAGTGCTCCGAGTCTACGGGAATGATCTCCGCGCCGGTTTTCTCCGCCGCATCCATCACCAGCTCTCCGGCACAGACCAGAGTCTCTTTGTTGGCCAAGGCAATCCGCTTTTTCTCTCCAATGGCGGCAAGCGTGGGCCTCAGCCCCACCATACCCACCACTGCGGTAACCACCGTGTCCGCCTCAGGCAGCGCGGCCGCCTCCTCCAGGGCGGCGAATCCGCCCAGCACCCTGGTATCCGTGTCCTTTAGCCGGACCGCCAAATCCCGGGCCGCTGCCTCTTCAGTCATCACCGCCAGACGGGGATGGAACTTCCGGACCTGCGCCTCTAAGCGGTCTACGCTGCTGTTTGCGGTGAGCGCCGCTACACAAAGACCCAGCTGTTCCGCCACATCCAGGGTCTGGCGGCCAATGGAGCCAGTGGACCCCAATATTGATATTGTATTCGTCATATTTCTTGTCCTACTTCAACAACCCCAAAAAAGCGGTTGGAAAAAGTGTTAAGATGATTTCCACCACCGGAGCCACAAACAGCACGCTGTCAAAACGGTCCAGCACACCGCCATGTTCCAGGAAGATATGCCCATAATCCTTGACGCCGAACTCCCGCTTGATGAGGGAAAAGCTCAAATCACCGATCTGGGCCACCACGCCGCAGATCAGAGACAGCAGAACCATGGGGACAGCGGCGATGGAGGCGCCGAACCAACGGTCCATGACGTAAGCAAAGAGCAGGCCGCAGACCACGTTGCCCGCAAGACCGCCGATGGAGCCCTCCACGGTTTTCTTAGGGCTGACCTTGGGGGCCAGCTTGTGTCTGCCCAGGGTGAGGCCGGCGAAATAGGCGAAGGTGTCGCAGGAGAAGCTGAGGAGAAAGGGTAGGAGCAGATAAGCCCGGTGAACGCCGGAGGCCTCCAGCCGGAGGAAGGCGGAGAAGGACCAGCCGATGGCAATACTTCCAAAAAGCGCCGCCATGATCTGTTGAAACTTTATCTTCCCGCCTTTAAAAATAGCATCGCAAAAGATAATCACGCCTTCCAGAAGAAACAGCAGCGCAACTACCTCTGGCCGGTCATAATACCACTCTACTGTAAATATCGAAACAATTGCGCTTAGGCTCACCAGCCGGCTCCGCTTTACGCCGCTGACGCATTGCTGCAACTCCATACTGCCAACCCCCGCCAGAAGGCACAGGGCGGTCATCATCACAATACTTGGCGCCCAGAGCACCACGTAAATCAGCACTGGAACGCCTAAAACGGCTACCAGGATTCTTGATTTCATGAATGGTCACATCCTTTAATGTGCCGCGCGGTTCGCTTTGCGGCACCCGCAGGGGCTCCGCCCCCGCACCCCGCCAGCTTTTGAAAAAGCTGGACCAAAACTTTTTACTTCTTTACCCCGCCAAACCGGCGGTCTCTGCTCTGAAACGCCGCAATAGCCCGGTCCAACTCCGCCTCGTCGAAGTCCGGCCAGAGGGTGTCCGTGTAGTAGAACTCCGAATAGGCGCACTGCCACAGCAAAAAGTTGCTCAGCCGCAGCTCCCCGCTGGGGCGGATAATCAGCTCCGGGTCCGGAATCCCGGCGGAGTCCAGATAGCCGGAGAACAGAGCCTCGTCCAGCTCCTCCGGCCTCCGCTCCCCCGCCGCGCAGTCAGCGGCAAACCGCCGCGCCGCCCGCAGGATCTCATCCCGCCCGCCGTAATTCAGGCAGACGTTTGCCTGGAAGTCATCCCTGGAGAGATGCTCCGTAATCCCGTCCGTCTCCTTGGCCAGGGCCCGAAGCTCCGGGGCGATGGGCGTCATGTCCCCGAAGAAGTGGAGCCGGATATGGTCCCGCTCCATGGTGTCCACGGCCTCCTCCAGGTACTTTTTCAGCAGTGCCATGATGGCGGAGACCTCTGTCTCGGACCGCTTCCAGTTCTCTGTGGAAAAGGCGTAGACCGTCAGATACTTCACGCCAATATTCTTGCAGTAGGTGGCGATGCGGCGGAAGGTCTCCGCTCCAGCCTTGTGGCCGGCAGTGCGGGGCAGCCCCCGCTTTGCGGCCCAACGGCCGTTGCCGTCCATGATGATGGCAACATGGCGGGGCGGCGCAAGCCGCCCCGTATCGTTATTTTGATTCGCCATCAGACCGCCATCAATTCCTTCTCTTTTTTCGCCAGCAGGTCATCCAAGGTCTTGCAACTGTCATCGGTGAGCTTCTGGAGGTCCTTCTCTACCAGCTTCAGCTCATCTTCGGTGATCTCGGACTTCTTCTCCTGCTTTTTGAAATTGTCCATGGCGTCCCGGCGGATGTTCCGCACCGCCACCTTGCCGCTCTCGGCGTATTTGCGGATCTGCTTCACCAGCTCCTTGCGTCGCTCCTCTGTCAGCTGGGGGAAGGCCAGACGGATGGCCTTCCCGTCGTTCTGAGGATTGATGCCCAAATCGGAGTTCTGAATGGCCTTTTCAATGGCCTTCAAAGCAGAGCCGTCCCAGGGAGTGATAACCAGAGAACGGGGATCGGGAGAGGCGATGGCCGCAATCTGCTGAATGGGGGTGGGAGTGCCGTAGTAGTCCACCATGATACGGTCCAGCACCGCGGCATTGGCCCGGCCCGCCCGCACGGAGGCGAAGTCGGCGGCTACGGAGTCGATGCTCTTCTTCATTTTCTCCTCGTAAACTTTATACTCGTCTTTCAACATGATGGGGTCCTTCCTTTCAATGTAAATATATCGTGAAACACGTCCGCGGTTATTCTTTGACGATGGTGCCCACCTTCTCACCGCACAAAGCCCGAATGATATTCCGCGGGTCCTTGAGGGCAAAGAGCAGCACAGGGATGTGGTTGTCCATGGAGAGGGACGTGGCGGTGGTATCCATCACCATCAGATGCTGGGCCAGCACGTCATCGTAGCTGATAGTATCGTACTTCACGGCGGCGGGGTCCTTTACCGGGTCGGCGCTGTATACGCCGTCCACGTTCTTGGCCAGCAGAATCACGTCGGCTTCAATCTCGGCGGCCCGCAGCACGGCGGCGGTGTCCGTGGAGAAATAGGGATTGCCGGTGCCCGCGCCGAAGATAACTACCCTTCCCTTCTCCAGGTGCCGGATGGCCCGGGAGCGGATGTAGGGCTCTGCGATGGAGCGCATCTCAATAGCGGTCTGTACCCGGACGGGAATGCCCTTCTGTTCGCAGACATCCGCCACGGCCAAACAGTTCATGACGGTGGCCAGCATCCCCATATGGTCGGCCCGGGTACGCTCCATCCTGCCGCCGCTGTTCTTGGCGCCCCGCCAGAAGTTGCCGCCGCCCACCACCAAACCAACCTGGACGCCCATGTCCAGACACTCTTTGATGGTGTCGCACACGCTGCCGATCATCTCAAAATCCAGGCCCGTGCCCTTGCCGCCAGCCAGAGCCTCGCCGCTGATCTTCAACAGGACGCGCCGGTAAACAGGTTTTGCCATAGTGAGCCCTCCATTTTTCTGTTGTTGTGGTGCAGAAGTGATTTTGTCTATTTTAACTTATTTTTCCGCTTTTGCATAGGGGGTAGACAAAGATTTTACAAATAAATCGTCTTGCACCACACTTCGCCGCACAGCTCTTTCCGGAAACAGTTTCCCAAATTTGCGGCCTGCAACCGATATTTGACACCCGGGTGGTAGCCTTTTCCCGGGAAATATGGTATCCTGAGAGGGAAAAGGAGGCGGCGTTTTATGAGCTTAGGCGAGAGGATCGGTCAATACCGCAGGTCCCTGGGCGTGTCTCAGGAGGAGCTGGGGGCACGGCTGGGTGTCAGCCGCCAGGCGGTGAGCAAGTGGGAGACCAATGCCGCCACGCCGGACATGACAAATCTCATCGCCCTGGCCAAAGAGTTTGGCGTGTCCGTTGCGGAACTGACGGAGACGCCGGAACAGCCGAAAGAGGAAAAACCATCCCGGGAAAATCTGCGTCTGTTCCTCTTCCCCATTCTCATCGTCCTGCTGACACTGGTCCTGTTTTCCGCTGGATCAATTTTATGGAGCAATTTCCAGCCGGATACGTCCCCTTCCGCCGCCCCGCCGCCGAAAGATGCGGTTTCCACTGGGATGGCTGTGCCCAGCCCTGTCCCAGCCACGGATTTTGCCCTGATCTGGACCGGCAGCAATGGGGACGAGGAGTTTTTGGAGCTGGGTACGCAGGAGGATTTCTTCCCCTTCGGCACCTCTCTGGAGCTGACCGCACCGGAGGAGGTCCTGGACACGGACTTTGGCAGCATGACTGCCCACCGGGCGGACTGCGGAGCTGTCTTTATTGAATACAGCTGCATTGAAGATACTCCGGAGCCGGAGGGGGCGACACGGAAATGGGAAAACATCGACGCCCTCTCCACCATTGTGCCCGGATACGCAACTCCCCGCGGCATTACCTCCGGAAGCAGCGAGGCGGACCTGCTGGCCGCTTACGGCGACGAACTGGTATACTGCCTGAAAGAGGAGGGCTATACTTTGGTTCCTCATGACTGCTTCTACGCCTGGTCGGCCTTCGCGGACGGATACTCCACAATTTTCTTCTTTGTGGAACGAGGGAACGTATCCGGCATCCGTATGGAGAGAATGTATGACCTGGGCGACTACTATACGCCGGACAATTCGGACAACATCTACCGCTTCCCCATGAAAAACGGCGAACCGGACTTCTCTCTCCGAGAGGAGCCGGAACAAGAGGAGGTCAGCGACACCCGGCGGGTCTACATCGCCTTCAACCAGCTGGTGACCAACAACAACCTCACCACCGAGGAGCGATACGCCTACCGCCGGGACATCTTCACCCTGCTGCCGGATACGGACTGGACAGAGTTTGGGCAGATGGGTACGGCGGAGTATCCGTCGGACAGCATCTTTGCCCTGATGGACTGGCTGCAACGGCAGGACACCTATACCGAATCTGAAATCTTCTGGATCCAAGCAGGCTCTGTGGCAAAAGGAATCGACGGTGCCTATGCGGAATCTTACGACGGCCTGCTCTCCCGCGTCTTTTTCTATGATCCCGTCAGCTTCATCCGCAATCTCACCCATGACTTGGACAGTGAGGAGGATTGGCGGTTCCATTCTGTCCTTGGCGCGGCCTTTGACGGTGTCTGGTATCCTCAGGAGCTGGCCGCCGCCCGTGAAACTCTGAATACCACACTCTCCAGCGGAATGTTTACTCCGGAGGAATCGGGCTGGTGCCGCCTGATGCTACTGTATCTGGAAGCGGCAGAACGGGACGGCTTCGGCGGTCTTCCCCATTCTCCATCAGAACTGCCATAGAAAAATGCCCCGCCTTCCGGCCAATGTCATGAGGTTTGCACCGGCACTTGCGAAAAGCCCGGCACTACCGCCTGAATACAAACCGGACGGCAGTGCCTTATTTTTGAATTTCATCCGCACCTGCATGGCTTGACTGGTTCGCGGCGACCATGTTATAATTTTATTACTATAAGAGGGCTGGACAACTGATAAAGTATTAGATAGTGTCGTCAATAAAGAAGGAGCCCAATAGCAATACAACGAATTTGGACAGCAGCGGCGAAGGAAGCGGCATTTTTGGCGTAGCGCGCAGCAATGCCGCGCCACCGTTTGAGAAGAAGAAAAGCGTTCTCAATGAGATGACGAAGCTTATAAAGATATTCGCCGTATTCACGTAATTCTTTGCGTTTTTTCTTCGGGGGATAACCAGCGTCATCCCCTTGTCAGCAGCTTTGAGAATGATTGCGTCTGTATCATAGCCCCGATCTGCCAGAAGATATTCCGCTTGGAATCCCTCGATCAACTGTGCTGCAATTGTGTAATCCGCTGTGGTACCAGAAGTGACAAAGAACCGCACCGGCATACCATGCGCATCCACGGCCAGATGTATCCTGGAGTTGAGCCCCCTTTTGTACGGCCCATTGCCTGATTTCCACCTCGAGCGCCA
>NZ_CAJULS010000046.1 GCF_910587525.1 uncultured Oscillibacter sp.
ACAGCCCTGGGGCCATTGCGGCAATCTCACTGGGGATTTTCTTCCTGATCTATGCTATCTACATTCTGCTGGCCTATACCAACTTGAGGCGGAACATACTGCCGCAGGGAGCGTAGGGAGAAGCGGCCGCCTGTTCCCCACCGGGCTGTTTGACCCATAACTTGACCCGGAACAGGAAATTCCTCTGCGGAACCAACGGAGCGGATGGTAAATAGGGGACTCTATCCGCTGAACAAGCAGAGCCAAACAGGGTTTGCTATGCTCCCCATAGAGCAGACAAAGCGAGAAAAACTTGCGCACTACTCGAGGAGCATCATTACGGCATTGATCAGTGCGGAAATGAAAATCCATGCAGCGGAGCAGTGCTATGCCGGAGCTGGAAGCCTTAATCAAATTGCGGAAAGATTTGGAGTACACCGCAGCACATTGCAGAAACGGCTGATGAATTATGATTTGTTTGGTGAGGAAGGGCTGCGCCATCGCGTAGGGAATCATCACTATCCTGCTATCGGTTTATGACAACCTACCGGACAAATTTTCAAAAGTCTGTACCTCTGGATTATCTGGTGCTCATCGTCATCTGCACGCTTCTGATCTTTCTTCTGTCCGCACTCCTGATCATCCCCGTAAAAGAGACGCCGCTTAACAGGGTGGGATTGCCATGGGCTTCCTGGCTTGGCCCTACGCAGCCTCCCGGTGCGGACGGAGTCTGGGCGTCCCCCTCCTGCCGGTGCTGGTCCGGGCGGCGCTGTGCCTTGCCTGTCTCTGTCTGGCTCTGCGCCCGGCTGTGGTCCGCAGACTGGGCGGCGTGGCGGCTTTGGCAGCGGTGCAATGATTTTAAATATCCGATACCAGAGAAGCTCCCCGGGTCTTATGGTCCGGGGAGCTTCAGGCCTGCGCCCGCGGCAGAGGACAGGGTGCCAGAAAACAAGCCAGTCAATGGCCAAATCTGATAAAAAAGCTTTCCCATCGGGAGGCAGCCGCATGATGCGGGAGCATCACGCGGCTGCCTCTTTCTCGTATTGGCGGTTACTTGGGGAACAAATCAATCTCCCCAATAAACGTACAACGTACATCCCCCCGACCATTTTCCAATGGTGCGCACATTGGGAAAACCCTTTGCGGGTCTTCAGTGTCGAATTGTCCGTCAAAACGGACAATTCAAAGTATGGGACGAAGCGAAACCCTCTCGAAAAAGTGGCTAAATCGCTTCTTCGGCAGATTTATCTGGCGAAATCCATATTGATGTGCTTGATCTCCGTGTATTTCAGGAAGCCGTCCACGCCGGCTGCCCGGTCCAGGCCGCTCTCCTTGTAGCCGCCGGTCTCGCACTCCGGGGCAAAGCCCGTGTAATGGTTGACCCACACGTTGCCGGAGCGGAGCCGCCGGCTGACGGCCATAGCCCGGTCAAAGCTCTTCGTCCAAAGGCCGGAGCACAGGCCGTACCGTGTGCAGTTGGCCAGTTCTACCGCCTCATCCTCGGTCTCAAAGGTCTGGATCACCAGCACCGGCCCGAAGATCTCCTCCTGGACGATAGGGGAATCCACTGGCGGGTCCAGAAAAATGGTGGGGGCGATGAAAAAGCCCTTATCGCAGCCGTTTTCCGTATAGCGGTAGCCGCCGGTGATCAGCTGGGAACAGCCCTTGCCGATCTCGATGTAGCGCAGGATCTTCTCCATCTGGCCCTGATTGTCCACAGGGCCCATTTTAGTCTCGGGATCCAGGCAGTAGCCCAGCTTCAGCCCCTCTGCCACGGCCTTGAGCTTTTCAATGAAGGGCCCGGCAATGCTCCTTTCCAGCACCAGCCGGGACCCGGCGGTGCAGGTCTGGCCCGCGTTGGAGAAAATCGCCGCCGCGCAGCCTGCCACGGCCTTATCCATATCGCAGTCGGCGAAGACCACGTTGGCTGACTTCCCCCCAAGCTCCAGGGAAACCCGCTTCATGGTCTTGGCCGCCCGCTCCATGATATCCTTGCCAGTATCCAGGCCGCCGGTGAAGGTGATCATGTCCACCCCGGGGTGCTCGGAGAAGACCGCGCCGATCTTCCCGCCGGGGCCAGTGATGGCGTTAACCACACCCCGGGGAAGCTCTGGCACGTTGTCCACCAGCAGACGGATGACCTCCATATTGGCGCCCGCGGTCTGGCCCGCGGGCTTAATCACCAGCGTATTACCGGCGGCCAGGGCGGGGATGGAGTCCCGGATCATCAGGGTGATGGGGTAGTTCCAGGGCTCAATGCCCACCACAACGCCCACCGGCTCCCGGGTCATCACCGAGAGGCGGTTCTTAGACACCGTGGAGGTGCTGCCGTATAACGTGCGGGCGGAGGCCACGGCGTACTCCATGTAACCAATAGCGTTATTGCACTCAATGCGGGACTCCTGGAGGGGCTTGCCGGACTCCAGGGACAGGCAGGTGCAGATGCGGTCAAAATTCTCCCGCATGAGATTAGCCCATTTTTGCAGCACAGCGGCCCGGAAGCGGGGGTTAAAGGCCCAGTCCTCCTCCTCAAAAGCCCGGCGAGCCGCCGCCACGGCCAGATCCACGTCCGCCTCTCCGGAGCGGGCCACTTGGGTGACGGCCTCTCCGTTGCAGGGGTTGTAGATCAAATTGGTCTCACCGCTTACCGCGTCCACCCATTTCCCGTCAATGTAATTCTGGAACGTGCCAACCTTCATCTTGCATTCTCCTTTCCATTCAGTAAATCCGCCGCCCGGGCCCTGACGGCCTCCGGCAGGGTCACCCGCCGCTCCCGCTCTCCCGGGGCGCTGGTGGCATCAATGCACATCTTATCAGACATCCCGTCCACGCAGGAGGGATCCAGCCGGTTGCACACCACCCGGGGCACAATAAACACATCTCTGTCCGCCTGGACATGGGTAGCCGCGGCCCAGAGGACCTCCTCCTCACTAAATACGTCCACATCCCCGTCCACCACAATGATGAGCTTTAAATAGAGATCCAGCCCAAAGAGCAGCATAGCCACTTGCCGGGCCTGGCCCTCCATCTGCTGGTCCATGGAAAGGTAGGCGTGGAAATGGCAGCCGCACTTAGGCATGTTCAGCGCCTTGACGCCGGGAATCTCCCTTTGCAGCTTGTGGAGGAGGATGATCTCCTTGGTGAACTGGCTCAACAGCAGGTGCTCCCAGGCAAAGCCGGGAACCAGATCCTGGTAAATGGGGTCTCGCCGGTGGGTGATGGCCGTCACCTGGAATACGTTCCTGGTGGAGCGGCTGGTACTGTAGCCGGTGTACTCTCCGAAGGGACCCTCGTCCTCGTTGACCCCCGCTAGGATTCGGCCCTCCAGCACATATTCGGCGAAGGCTGGAACGGGAATATCCACCGTTCTGCCCCGGATCACCTGGGCGGGCCTGTCCATATAGGCTGCGGCCCAGCTGTAGTCGTCCTGGGAGGGGGGGATTTTCGACGCTCCGGTAATGTAGTAGGCCGGGTGGGCTCCGATGACTACCGCGATTTCCAAATTCCGGCCCTGGCCGGCAGCGGCGTTAAAGTAGCGCCACAGATCCCCCCGGGAGTGGAGGGAAATGCCGATGCGGTCCCGCTCCTTGAGCTGCATCCGGTGGAAGCTGAGGTTACAGCGGCCATTCTCCGGATCTCGGGCGATGACCACGCCGGAGGTGATATAGCGCCCCGCGTCCCCCTCGAAGTGGCGGAAAACCGGCAGGGCCGTCACATCCACCGCTTCCCCGGTGAGGACAACCTCCTGAACGGGGGCGCTGTCCACAAACTCCAGATCTTGAAATCTCTCCGCCTGCTCCTCCACATCGGTGACGTGGTGGATAACCCGCTTAAGCCGGTCCCGGCTGGCGAAGATATTGCACACAGTCCGTCCCCCGGTGTCCGGGTCCGTCAGCTCCATCACCGGGAAACGCTTTTCTCCCTCCAGTTGCTCCACCATGGCCGAGAGGAGGTAATCCTCCCGCCTGGCGGTGACGGCGCACCGCTCCTGAGGCTCCAGCAGGGCGAGAAAGTGCCGCAGGGACTGACAGGACTCACCGTCCGGCGCAGTAGTCTTTGAAAAATTGCTCACCATAGGTCTCCTCCTCTCTGGGGAAATATTGCCGTCCCGTACCGGCGGCGGCGGACGCCTCCGCCAGGGATGAAAAATGTCCGCAGGCCAGGGCGGCGGTCAGCGCCGCGCCAAGGGCGCTGGACTGCTTCTCGGCGGCGGCCAGGACTGTTTTCCCGGTCACAGAGGCCAAAATCCCCAGGAAAACGGGATTGGCGCTCATACCGCCAAAGACCCGCAGAGTGTCCGGCGCACGGCCTGCACAAGATTCCACCCGCCGGATAGAGAGTTTGGCCTCACAGCTGAGGCCCTCGTAGGCGGCCCGGATGAGGTGGGATCGGTTGTGGGAGAGTCCCAGGTTCCAGATGCCCCCCACAACGCCGGGAGAAGTCACCCGCCACAAAAGAGGCGTGACCCTGAGCCCCCCGGCCCCAGGAGGGGCCTCCCCCGCCCGGGCATCCAGAGACGCCCAGAAGGACGCGTCCGCCGCGGCGCCGTCCAAGAGCATGCCGGCCAGCCAGTCGGTAAACTGACCCCCGGCCCCGGTGCCGAATTCCACGGCAAAGCCGTTTTCCGGCAGCACCTCCACGGTAGCCAGCCCCTCTGGATCAAAGGCCGGGGCGGCGCAGGTAAGGCTGGCCACAAAGCTGGTGCCCAAGTTCATGGCTAGATCCTCGTTCACCGCGCCGCTGCCGATGACAGCGGCGGGCTGGTCCCCGGGGACGGCAACAGCCCGGGCCCCCGCCAGAGCGGGGAATTCCCGGACCCAGTTCTCTCCCACCTCCCCGCAGGACTGGCCTACCGGCACGCAGTCCCACTCCAAAAATGCCTCACCGGGGAAGAGTCCCCTGTCCAGGCGCTGGCTCCCCGCCGCCAGGCACCCATTCCGGGCGGAGGATCCCGCTGTCACCGTGACGCGGCCCATCAGGAGACTCAGCAGGTAATCCTGCGGGGAGAGCCACACGGCGGCGCGGCGGTAGAGCTCCGGGTGGTGAAATCTGGCCCATAGGATTTTGGCCATACCGTTGAAAGAGACGAAGGGACACCCCGTCCGCCAGTAATAGTCCAAGGGCTCCAGGCCCAGGGCCCGCAGTTCCTCCCCGGAGGCGGCCCGGCTGTCGCTGTCGCACAGAGCCAGGCCCAGGGGACGGCCCCGGCCGTCCGCCGGAATCACCGTGCCACGCTGGTGGGTAATGCCCAGAGCCTCCACCCGGGTCCCTTCCGGCAGCAACGCTAGGATATCCCCCAGAGCGGCCCGGAAGGCCGCCTCCAGCACAGCGGGGGACATCTCCTGCACCCCGGGGGCACAGCGCCGGGCGTAATCCCGCCCGGCGGATGCCAAAATCTGCCTCTCCTCCGGGCCGTAGGCCAAAGCCCGAACACCATGGGTGCCGGCGTCAAATCCCAGAATGACATTCATTACGGACACCTCCGATCCATCAAGCCTCCAAATCCAGGCCGATTTTCAGGTTTTCTCCCCTACCATACAGGGCGATGGCTTCGTTAATCTGGCTCAGGGGCATTTCCCTGTTGCGGATCAAGGTGTAGTCAAAAGCGCCGGAGGCCAGCATTTCTATGGCCTTTTCCGCGTGGGCATTGCCAAAGCCCACAGTACCGGTGAAGTTAATCATGCTGTAGTGGATGCGGTTAATGCTGACGGTAAAGGCATCGGCCCCGGTGGGGGAGGAGGAGAACAATGACACCGTGCCCCCCTTTGCCGCCATATCCATAGCTTGGACGGTGAGGACAGCCTGGGCGGGACCCCCTGGGACTACGAACACTTTATTCGCTCCCACGCCGCCGGTGAGGGCCTTTACCTGGGCCACGGGATCCCCCTGACGGCTGTTGACAATCTGATCGGCCCCCAGACGTCGGGCAATATCCAGCCGGCTCTCATCCAAATCCACGGCGATGACGTGCCGGGCTCCGTTATACCGGGCAGCGGCCACATGGAGCAGTCCCATGGGTCCCAGGCCCAGAACCGCCACATCGTCCCCAGGCCCCGTCAGGGCGTGGTCCACGCTGTGCACCACGTCCGCCAGGGGCTCCAGGAGACTTCCCGCCTCCATGGAGAGGCTGTCGGGCAGCTTCATAGCGCAGATCTCCGGTGTCTTCAGGTGGGTGGCAAAGCAGCCGCCGATGCCCTGTTCATAGAATAGCTTTTCGCATTCGCCAAAGCCCCCAGCGCTGCACCCCACGCCAATCACGTGGGGGCAGAGATTGGTCCGGCCCTCCTTGCAGTAGCCGCACTCCCCGCAGAAAATCATGGGCTGCACCGCCACGCGGTCTCCCTTCTTCACCGCTGTGACCCTGGCCCCGGCCTCCACCACCACGCCAGCGGCCTCGTGGCCCAGGATGCAGGGGCCGTACTCCTTCAGCGCCCCCTCCACGTCCGGCTTGTCGGCGTTGTACTTCTTGATGTCCGTGGGACAAAGACAGGCCTTTTTCAGGTTGATGATGATGTCGTGGTCCCCGCAGGGGGCAACCTCCCGGGTCTCCACCCGGATGTCGTGAGGCGCGTACAGCAACGCTGCTTTCATCTCCATAGCATTCCGCTCCTTTCCCCTCTACCGCCTCAACGGCACAGACGCAGGAATTCCTCCCTGTCGCCCCGGTAAGTGATTGCCTTCAGGGCCTGAACCATCTGGGCCGGGTTCTCGCTCTGCCAGACATTGCGCCCAAAGACCACGCCGCATACGCCGCAGCTTGCGGCCTTTTCAATGGTGTCAGCGATGCTCTCCGGCGCGGCCTTGGCCCCGCCCAGAATAGCCACGGGCACGGGGCAGTTGTCCACCACGGCCTGGTACTCCTCTGGCTCGCCCATATAGTCGCACTTCACCAGGTCCGCCCCCAGCTCCGCGCTGATGCGGGCCATGTCCGCATAGAGGGAAACCTGACGGCGGATATCGTCCGTGAACCGGGCCCCCCAGGTAGTGGGCTCCACAATCAGAGGCAGGTTCCAGCGGCCGCACTCCTCCGCAAGGCTCGTGATATAGGCCATGTTGTCCGCCTGGAGGCGGCTGTCCCTGCGGCCGAAGATCAAAAGGGCCTTCACCGCGTCCGCCCCCAGGCGTACGCACTCCTCCACGGAGATGGACTGGCGCAGCTCCTCAATCTCACCGGGCTGCTGTGGGATGCTGCTGCCCACGATGAAATCGCTGGAGATCACCAGGGCGGGACTATCCTTGCGGCCAAAGAGGTAGTTATAGGTCCGGGCCATGCCCCCGCTGAGCAAAAGGGCATCGGGCTTGGACTCCACCAGGGCGGCCAGCAGCTTTTCCGGATGGGCAAGGCCGGGCTTTACGCCGCCTTGGCCATGATCCATGGCCACCATCACCGTCTTGCCGGACTTGTCAAACAGGCGGTTCATCCGCAGTTCCTTATTCCAATGTCTCATATCAGCATTCTCCTCATTTATCTGTAAAAATACTCAGGGTATCCGGGCCAGGACCCGCTCCACCACAGCCCGGGCCCGGACCCGGACGGTCTGCTCGTCAATCCAGGGGAAGGTCCTATTGCGGTAGACCCAACGACCGTCCACCATCGTGTCCGTCACTACGCCGGGGTTCCCGGAGTAGACCAGGGCCGAGAGGGACGGCGGCGCCGGGGCAATTTCACGCCGGTCCAAGTCCACCACCGCCAGATCCGCCCTCATCCCCGGGGCCAGTAGCCCGGCATCCTCCATGCCCAGCACCCGGGCCCCGCCCTCCGTGGCCATGCGGAAAACGGTTTCCGCCGGCATCCGGGTGGGATCGTGGGCCACGCCCTTTTGCAGCAGGGCTGCGTACTTCATCTCCTGGAACATATCCAGGTTGTTGTTGCAGGGGGCACCGTCAGACCCCAGAGAGAGCCGCACCCCGGCATCGTGCATGCGCTGGAGAGGCGCGATGCCGGAGGCCAGCTTCAAATTCGCCAGGGGGCAGGAGGCCACACCCGTGCCGGTGGAGCGGAGGATCTCCATATCCTCATCGTCAACACACAGGCAGTGGGCCAGCAGAAGCTTCTCTCCGGTGAGGCCCAGGCGGTGGAGGTATTTGATCTCCGTCAGGCCCCGGCGCCGCTCCACCAGGCGGCTCTCTGGCTCTGTCTCGCAGGCGTGCGTGTGTACCAAAACACCGTACTCCCCGCTGAGTCTCCCCAGCTCCCCAAGGAGCTCCTCGGAGGTGGTGAGAATCCCCCGGGGCATAAATGCGTAGCGGATGCGGCCCCCTGCGGCCCCGTGCCAGCGCCTCATCAGCGCCAGGGATCTCTCCAGGGACTGCTCCGTGGTTTCCAAAAAGGCCTCCGGCATACCGCCCAGGGCGGCAGGGGTATCGGTATAGTCCATCATGGCCTTCCCAAAGACACCCCGAATGCCGGTTTCCTCCATGGCCTGGGCCGCAAAGGCGGCATAGCGGACGGATTCCATCACGCACACGCTGGTCACGCCCCCCGCCAGCAGCTCCATACACCCCAGAAGGGCCGAGAGATAGGTGCTCTCCTCATCGTGGGCGGCCTCGTAGGGCCAGATGCGGGTGCGCAGCCAGTCCAGCAGGGCCAAATCGTCAGCCCGGCCCCGGAAGAGTACCTGGCAGAGATGCACGTGGGTCTGAACAAACCCGGGAATCACCGCCCGGCCCTGGAGATCGCACACCTCCTGGGCCTCCACAACCGTTCCCGGCGGCAGAAGGGCCGAAATCCGGCCATCCTCCACCAAAAGCTCCTGCCGGACGGGCTCCAGGCCACCAGTGAACAGGAAGCCATTTTTCAGCAGCGTTTTCATGCCGGCCGCCCCCTCTTCTTCTCGCTTTGATAGGACGTGGCCGCCAGAACCACCACCGTGATAAAGTAGGGGATCATGTCGGTGAAGTAAGAGGGATAACCGCAAATTTGCAGCCGGTTGCTGAGGCTCTGGACAAAGGCGAACAGCAGCACCGATCCCAAAACCCGCTTAGGCATGGCCATACCGAAGGCGATGGCGGCCATGGCGATATACCCCCGACCGGCGGACATCTTCTCCACATACTGGGTGAGATACCCGGTGGAGAGGAAGGCTCCACCCAGGCCGCACAGAGCACCGTGGAGCAGCAGCGTGATATAGCGGATCCGGGCAACGCTGACGCCCGCGCTGGCCAAGGCCCTCTCGTTTTCCCCGGAGGCCCGGATATAGTAGCCAAAGCGGGTGGAATAGAGCATGTATTGCAGTAAAATCAGAATGATAATGGAAATATAGAGCAGAATAGACTGGCCGCTGACGATATTATACAGCCAGGGGACCTCCTTGAGAAACTCCAGCTTTACCTCCGGGATGGACATCACCCGGGGATCGGTGAAAGAGCCCTTCACACCGAAGATGGCCCGCAGGAGATAGGTGGTCAGCCCCGTGCCCAGCACGTTCAGTGCAACGCCAGCCACAATCTCATGGGCCCGCAAGGAAATGACGAACACGCCGAAGAGCAGCGCACACAAAATGGTACACACCATGGCCCCGATAAGGCCCATCATCCAACTGCTGGTGTAATAATTGATGGTAAAGCCACTGAAGCAGCCGATAAGCATCAAGCCCTCCAGGCCGATGTTCTCAATGCCGGCCTGCTTGGTGAGAAGGCCCCCCAGGCTGACCAGCAGCAGCGGAATGGCCATGCGCAGAGTGGCGGCAAAGGCGGAGGGTGTGAGCAAAACATCAAGAATGTCCAATTTCCCCGCCTCCTTTCTGCCTGCGGTCAAAGCTGCGGCGCATCCTGAGCACAAAATCGTTCAGATACCCGGCAAACGAGGCCTGGGCGGCAATAAAGAGGATGATGGTGGCCTGAATGACCTGGCTGAGCTCCGAGGGTACGTTGGTGTTGAGCTCCATGGTCACCCCGCCCGCCCGGAGAGCGCCGAAGAGGATGGAGATCGGCAGCACCGCGTAGGAGTTGAACATGGCCATCAGCGCAATGGTCAGTCCATCGAACCCGTAGCCCGGGGAGATGTCCTGGACAAATTTATACTGGATGCCCAGCACCAGAATCGCACCACCCATGCCCGCAAGGCCTCCGCCCAGGAACATGCCCTGGACCATGCGCCGTCCGGTGTTCACACCGATATACCGGGCGAAGGTGGGATTCTCTCCGGCAAGGCGCATCTCGTAACCCATAGAGGTGTACTTGAAGAGCACGGCGATCATCACCGCCGCTGCCGCCGCCAGCAAAAAGCCGATGTTCAGCCGGGACCCAGCGTACAGGATGGGAAGCTTCGCCGCCTCTTGGATGTTAACAGTCATGCCCAGGGCCGAGCCCTCGGCCTTCAAAGGGTAGTTCACCAGATAAGACGTGAAGAGCTGGGCCAGGTAATTCAGCATCAGGGTAGTCACCACTTCGTTGGTGCTGCACCGGACCTTGAGTATGGCGGGCACGGACCCCCATAGCCCCCCTGCCAAGAGGCTGGCCAGCAGAGCCGCCGGGATCAAGATGGGCCCCGGCAGGGGCAGGTAGATGCCCACAATGGCGGCGGCTATGGCCCCCATGTAGAGCTGGCCCTCGGCGCCGATGTTGGCCATGCCGGCCTTGAAGGCCACCGCTACGCCAAGGCCCGTGAAAATCAGGGGCGTGGCGCTGGAAAGGGTGGAGGCCAGATAGTGCATGTTGCTGAAGGAGCCCGCAAGCAGGGACCCGTAGGCCTGGATGGGGCTGTCCCCGTTCAGGGCGATGACCACCGCGCCCACGCACAGCGCGGCCACCAGAGCCAGCACGGAGGTCAGCGGCGTCAGCAGCCGTTTGCCAAACCGTCCGTTCATGCGCTCACCTCCTCCGGCGTCATGGTTTTCGATCCGGTCATATAGAGCCCCAGCTCCTGGGGCGTAATCTCCGCGGGACGGACGTTGGCCACAAGCCTCCCCTCGAAGAGCACCTGGATACGGTCACTGAGCAGCAGCACCTCGTCTAAGTCCGTGGAGATCAGCAAGATAGCGCAGCCCTGGTTCCGCACCTGGATCAATTGCTCGTGGATAAAGCGGGTTGCCCCCACGTCCACACCCCGGGAGGGCTGGGCCACCACCAAAATGCCATTTTCAAAGCACAGCTCCCGGGCGGCAACAATCTTTTGCTGGTTGCCGCCGGAGAGGCTGCTCACGGCGATGTCAATGCCATCGGTGCGGATGGCGTAATCATCCACCAGGCTCTGGGCATGGACCCGGGTCTTTCTGTAGTCGAAAAGCCCTCCGCGCTTCCAATCCCTATCCCGGTGCCGCCCGGCAATCAGGTTGTCATGGACCGTGGCCTGAAGGTCCAGGCCGGTTTTCATCCGGTCCTCGGGAATGTAGGAGCAGTATTTTCTCCTCTCCCGGACGGACATGGCCGTGAGATCCACACCCCCAGCCAAGATTTTCCCGCTGCTGGCAGGGGTGAGGCCGATGAGGGTGTTCAGCAGCTCCGTCTGGCCGTTGCCCTCCACGCCGGCGATGGTGAGAATCTCCCCGGGCCGCACCCGGAAGCTCACATCCTTAAGTTTATCAAGGCCCATGCCGTCCCGGGCACTGAGGTGCTCCACCACCAGCCTGGGCTCCGCCTCCAGGACTGCCAATCGGTCCAGGGGCTGGAACTCCGCAGACTTGCCCATCATCAGCCGGGCCAACTCCTGGGCGTCGGTGTCCTTTTTCAAAAGCGTCCCCTTGGTCTCCCCCCGGCTGAGGATGGTGATGTGATCGGCGATCTCCATCACCTCTTTGAGCTTGTGGGTGATGATAATGATGGTCTTGTCCTCCCTGGACATGCGCCGGAGCACGGCGAAGAGCTCCTCGCACTCCAAGGGCGTCAGCACTGCCGTAGGCTCGTCCAGGATGAGGATCTCCGCGCCCCGGCTCAGGGCCTTTAGAATCTCTACCCGTTGTAAAAGGCCCACAGACAGATCCTTAATCTTCGCCTCCGGGTCGATGCGAAGCCCACTCTGTTCCGCCAGCTCCTTCGTCCGGCGAACCATCTCCTTCTTGTCCACGGAGGCTAGGCGCCCCTGGGGCTCGTGGCCCATACACACATTCTCCGCCACGGTAAAGGTGGGCACCAGCTCGAAGTGCTGGTGGACCATGCCGATCCCCAGGCGGATGGCCTTGTTCGGCGATGTAATCTTCACTGGCTCGCCGTTAATGCGGATCTTCCCGGCAGTTGGCTCCAGCATTCCGAACAAAATGTTCATCAGGGTCGTCTTGCCCGCGCCGTTTTCCCCGACGATGGCGTGGATCTCCCCTTTCAGAACGCTGAAATTGATGTCCTTATTGGCCTGGACAGCGCCAAACTGCTTGCAGATCCCCTGCATTTCAACGGCACAACGGTTTTCGCCCATAAGGTATCCTCCCTCTTCACCATAAGTCTTGGTGAAAAATTGCGCTGGCTGTATCATAAAGAGGGACAGGGCAGCGGCTGCGCCCTGTCCCTAGATGGTTTTCCAGCAGGACCCGGTGACGGAAAGCTGGAGAGGCGGAAGGCCTGGCGCCTCCCCCACATTTCCGCTCAGCGGTTAGTTTACGGCCTCCTGCACAGTGACGGAACCGGAGACAATACCCTCCTCGGCCTGGGCGATAGCGGTCATCACTTCCTCGGGGAGAAACTGGGCCATGGAATCAATGAAGCACATCTCCACCCACTTCTTGGACAGGCCGCAACGCTGCTCGGCGTCCAGCGTCTCGCCGTTATTCTTGGCGGCAATAACATCGTAGAAAGACTTGGTAACATTTTTCAGCATACTGCCCATGACATTCTCCGGGCCCTGGAAGGACTTGTCGGTATCCACGCCGATGACATAGCGGCCCAGCTCCACGGCGGCCTCGGATACGCCGTCTCCAGAGTTGGAGGCGGCGGCGTAGATGATGTCCGCCCCTTGGTCATACAGGGAGAGCGCCAGCTCCTTGCCGGTGGCGGGGTCGTTGTAGTCACCCACGTACACGGGCAGGACCTTGATCTCGGAATCCACAGAGGCCACGCCCTGCTCAAAGCCGATGAGGAAGTTATGGATAGTGGTGCTGTCCACAGCGCCCACGAAACCCAGGACCTTGTCCTCATTGATGCCCTCGTAGTCGGTGCGGGTGGTCATCATGGCGGCCATGACGCCGGCCAGGTAGGAACCCTCGTTCTCCAGATAGGACACGGAGATCACATTGTCCATGGTAACGGCGGACACGCCATCGGCATAGACAAAGGTGACGTTTGGATAGGTGGAGGCGATCTCCTCCAGGTAACTGTCGAACTGGTAGCCGGGGTTGACGAACACCAGGTCAAACTGGGAGGCCGCCAGGTTCAGCATCTCGTAGTACAGGGAGGGGTCGTTCTTACCCTCCAGCACCTTGTAGGTCACGCCAAAATCGGCGGCGGCCTGCTTCAAAGCAGCCTCACCCATGTCGAAGATGCCCGTGTCGCCCAAACTGCCGGAGCAGACCATAGCCACCTTCAAAGCCTCGGCGGGCTGGCCGCCGCCGGTGGGCGGAGCGGCGGTCTCTGCGGGCTTGCCGCTGCAGGAGGCAAGGGCCAGGGCAAACATCAATACCAGGGCAAGCATAAGAACCTTTTTCATACGAATCATCCTCTTTTCTTTAGATTTTCCCCCGATTTTCTTCCCGCTGGAGGCAAAAAGAAAAATCGAGATGTATTTTACAGCCGTTTTTATCAAAATTCGGCCATAATTTTCCAAAAAATTCACGATTTTCGCTGGTCTTCTTAAATTTTCCCCCGGTTTTCCCCTCTACATTCCGAAGGCCCGGCTCTCCTTGCTGCTCTCTGCCACAATCACGCGGATGCCTCTGTGGGCAAAAAAGTCCATGTACTCCTCTGCGGGCGGCGCATCGGTAATCACGATGTTCATCCGCTCCAGCCCGCAGGCCCTGTACTGCTGGACGGCACCGAATTTCCCGCTGTCTGCCAGCAGCACGCAGGTTTTCCCCCGGCTCAGCATCATCCGCTTCAGGGCGGCATCGTCCTCTGTGTAGGCCGTCAGTCCGTGGTCCAGGGATACCGCCGCAGCACTGATAAACACAAAATCACAGTACAGATTCCGATAAAAGCTCTCCGCCGCCGGCCCGTTGAGCACCTCGTAGGTCCGCTCCATCCGTCCCCCGGAAACCCGGACCTCCGCCGTGCCGCCGTTGGCGCACAGGGCCGTGGGGATAGAGGAGGTGTGAATGGTCACCGACTTGTTTTGCACCAGCTTTGCCAGCTCGTACACCGTGGTCCCCACGTCCAGGATCAGGGTGTCCCCATCCCGCACCAGGACGGCCGCGGCGGCGGCGATCCGCCTCTTGCCCTCGGAGGCCATGGAGGCCCTCTGCATCACCGCCTGCAAAAACTCCGGCTTCACATCCTTGGCGGTCAGACTCGCCGTGCCAAAAGACCGCTTGACCAACCCCTCCCGCTCCATCTGGGTCAGATCCCGGCGGACCGTCATCTCGCTGACCAGTAGCGACTCGGCGATTTCTTTCACGGAGCGCGGGGAAGTCTCCTTCAGCATCGCAAGAATATCATCTCTTCGCTTGGCGTACACAGGCCCCTCTCCCTTGCTGTTCGAATTCAAACTTTATTTGTTTGATTAAAATTATATCGAAGTGTAACCGTTCTGTAAATATGCATTTTTTACAATATTTTAAAAAAATTTTCACTTATTACACATATGATGTTCGTTCGAACATTCGCACAGGACAATCTTTCCCTCTGACGCTCTTGCAAAGTCCGCGCCGCTATGGCATAATACCTCTCATACTGGATTGAACGGATCTGCAGCGGCGGTCCTTCGCGCTGCCGTAGAGGGAGGTAACATGACTAAGCGATTGATTGTTGGCATCAGCGGTGCCTCCGGCGCCCCCATCGCGGTAGAGTTGCTGAGGGCCCTGCGGGACACGGATGTGGAGAGCCATCTCATCATCAGCCGCGGCGGGGAGTACACCATCCCCCAGGAGACGTCCCTCTCCGTACCCCAAGTCCGGGCCCTGGCAGACAAGACCTACTCCCTGGAGGACCTGGGGGCGGGCCCGGCCTCCGGCACCTGGGAGAGCCTGGGCATGGCCGTGGTTCCGTGCAGCATGAAAACCGCCGCCGGCATTTGGAGCGGCTACAGCGACACTCTTTTGCTGCGGGCGGCAGACGTGGCGTTAAAGGAGCGGCGGAGGCTGGTGCTGACGGCCCGGGAGTCCCCCCTGAGCACCATCCACCTGCGAAACCTCTATGAGCTGTCCTCCATGGGGGCGGTGATCCTTCCCCCGGTAGTGAGCTACTACCATCACCCCCAGTCCCCGGAGGACGTCACCCGTCATCTGGTGGGGAAAATCCTGGACCAGTTCGGGATTGAGGCCCCGGGCTTTTGCCGCTGGGAGGGCCTGCCCCATGACTGAGTGGATCGTGCTGGAGGAACCCTGCCTGGGCCATCCCCTCCGCGTCTCCGCCTGCCCGGCGGGCAGGGACTGTGCCGTGGTGATCCTGGGAGGCTCACGTCCCCACGTGGGGGCCGTCAGTGCCGCCTACTGGGAGGAGGAAAGCCTTCGCTGTGAGACCAGCGCTGGCCGAGGCCATCGGGACAATGTGGTGAGCCGCCGCTTCGCCCGGGCGCTGGCCATGCACCTCCGGGGCAATGTGTCCGTCAGCTGCGGTATCCACTATGATGATCTCACCAAGGAGGGGCTGGCGCAGGTACTGGCGACAGCCGAGAGGCTTTTGGAAGAGTTGACTGTCCAACTTGAAAGCAACAGATAATTTGCGTGGAAAGCAACGGTTTTACGGCTGTTTTATCCCATTTGAGGTCCCATCGGTTGTTCCCCATTTCTTCGAGGAGTTCCGGCGGAATTTTCCCCACGCGGGAGGTCATAGGGCAGATATTTCGAGAGCGGTATGGCCGCCATCCACGCGGCACTGGGCCCTTTTTGCTAAAAACCCTCCGGCAACTGGGGTAGAGAACCGCCTGTACCACCCAGCGGGACAGATCTGACTTTCAACTATCCACCGCACTTGACTATAGGCTGTATGCTCTCGTCAAGAGATGTAAGGAAAAAAGGATGATATAATTGGGAATAGGGAACAGAACAGTATGAGAAGAT
>NZ_CAJULS010000047.1 GCF_910587525.1 uncultured Oscillibacter sp.
ATCTGTCTGCGGCACAACCTCACGGACCGGGGCGGGGTGATGGAGATCCGCTACTCCATCGCCGTGGAGCACACGGTGACGGGGCGGAACTGCTTCAAGATCCGCGTCCGGCGGCGGTAGGCGGACAGTATAAAAACCATACCAATGAAAGAGGTATATCCAATATGATTAACATGATTCAAAACGCGAAAGACCAGGCGGCGGCGCTGGCGATGTCCGCCTATCAGGCGGCGGTGGCGGACGGGACGCTGCCCCAGGCGGAGGTAAAGACCGCTCCGGTGGAGATTCCCAAGGACGCCGCCAACGGCGATTTCACCACCACCTTCGCCCTGGCGGCTGCCAAGGCGCTGCACAAGGGGCCCCGGGACATCGCGCAGGCCCTGCTGGACCACATGGACTTGACGGGCACGTACTTCGCCTCCGCCGAGATTGCCGGCCCGGGTTTTTTGAATTTTCGTCTCAATGACGGCTGGTATGAGGGCATCTGCGCCGCCGTGGAGAGCGAGGGGCCGGACTACGGCACCAACGACAGCCTGAAAGGGCAGAAGATTATGGTGGAGTTCGTCTCCGCCAATCCCACCGGCCCCATGCACATGGGCAACGCCCGGGGCGGCGTGCTGGGGGACACCCTGGCCTCCGTGCTCTCCGCCTGCGGGGCGGAGGTCAGCCGGGAGTTCTACGTCAACGACGCCGGACACCAGATCGACAAGTTCGCCCACTCCATCGAGGCCCGGTATCTCCAGATCATCCGGGGGGAGGACGCGGTGCCCTTCCCGGAGGACGGCTATCAGGGGGACGACATTAAAGACCTGGCCCGGGCGTACTATGAGCAAAACGGGAACAAGCTGGCCCAGGCCCCGGAGGCGGAGCGGCAGGAGACCCTGGCCCAATATGGCCTCTCCGTGAACCTGCCCAAGATGAAAAGCGACCTGCGGCGGTACAAGATCGAGTACGACAACTGGTTCTACGAGTCCACCCTCCACGACAGCGGCTATGTGGCGGAGACTGTGAAGCTGCTGGCGGAGCGGGGCTATACCTATGAAAAAGAGGGGGCCCTGTGGCTGAAAACCGCGGACATCATCCGGGAGAACCTGCTGAAAGCGGGGAAAAAGGAAAAGGACGTGGAGAAGCTGGATTTGAAGGACGACGTGCTCCGCCGGGCCAACGGGTTCTACACCTACTTCGCCGCCGACATCGCCTACCACCGCAACAAGTTCGCCGTCCGGGGCTTTGACCGGGTGATCAACATCTGGGGCGCGGACCACCACGGCCACGTGGCCCGGCTGAAAGGCTCGCTGGACGCCCTGGGCCTGGGCGGCACGGAGAAGCTGGATATCGTGCTGATGCAGCTGGTGAAGCTGCTGCGGGACGGCGATGTGGTGCGCATGAGCAAGCGCACCGGCAAGGCCATCAGCCTCTCCGACCTGCTGGACGAGATCCCTGTGGATGCCGCCCGGTGGTTCTTCAACGCCAAGCCGGACACCCAGATGGAGTTCGATCTGGGCCTTGCCGTGCGGGAGGATTCCGAGAACCCCATCTACTACGTGGAGTACGCCCACGCCCGCATCTGCTCGCTGCTGCGGGCAATGAAGGAGGAGGGCGTGACGGTTCCCGCCCAGCGGGACGTGGACATGTCCCTGCTGACGGGGGAGACGGAGAAGGCTCTGATGAAGCAGATGGCCCAGTTCTGCGAGGAGATCAAGCTCTCCGCCCGGAGCTATGACCCCAGCCACATCAACCGCTGTCTTCAGGAGCTGGCGGGGTGTTTCCACCGGTTCTACACCGCCTGCCGGATCAAAGGAGAGGCGCCGGAGGTCCAGGCGGCCCGGCTGAAGCTGGCGGACGACGCCCGTATTGTGCTGCGGAACGGCTTGCTGCTCATCGGCGTAGAAGCCCCCGAAAAGATGTAACAGCAGCTCAAAGTTTTCGTCCGCCTTTTTCACAAGGCGGCGGGGTGCAGGGCCCCTGCGGAGCCGCCGCAAGCGCGGCTTAGGAAGGTAAGCAAAAGACGCTTTCCCCGCCCCAGGGCGGGGAAAGCGTCTTTTGCGGGCGGACAGAACGGTCAAAACAGAACAACCGCCTAGAGCAATTCCCCAAAATACTGAGAAAAGCTCAGCGGTTCGGGAAACGCACAGCCGCGTTCTCCGCCTTGCTCTGCATTCCCCGTTCCCGCTTCCTTTTTTCTCATGATTTCTGGGAACTGCTCTAAACGTCAAAAACAGAACATCTCACATTTTCAGGAGCCATCATGAAAAACCTCACTCCCCGCCGTGCCGCTCTGCGGGCGGCCTTCCCGGCCACAATCCCCGTGATGACGGGCTTTCTCTGTCTGGGGCTGGCCTATGGCGTACTGATGCAGTCCAAAGGATATGGTCCCCTGTGGTCCACACTGATGAGCGCCGTGGCCTTTGGAGGCAGCATGCAGTTTGTGGCCATCACCCTGCTGACCACCGCCTTCGACCCTTTCCAGGCGTTCCTGCTGTCCATCATGGTCAATGCCCGGCATATGTTCTATGGGCTGGCTCTGCTGGACCGGTACAAGGGCCTTGGAAAGATTCGGGCTGTTTTGATCTACACCCTGTGCGACGAGACCTTCTCCCTGGTCTCCTCCCTGGAACCGCCGCCGGAGGCTGACCGGAAGCGGTATTATCTCTACATCTCCCTGCTGGACTATACTTATTGGGTGGCGGGTACTGCCGCCGGGGGTCTGCTGGGGAATTTCATCACATTTCATACCACGGGCATGGACTTCGCCCTGACGGCGCTGTTTGTGGTGCTGTTTCTGGAGCAGTGGAAAAAACGGGAGAACCGCCCCGCCGGGATCATCGGCGTGATCTGTGCCGCCGTCAGCCTGGCGGTATTTGGGGCGGAGAATATGGTGATCCCCGCCATGGTCCTGGTTTTGCTCTTACTGCTGGGAGGGAGGAAGCGGCTGTGTACCTGACACCGACACAAACACTGGGCATCATCCTGGCGGTGGCCGCCGGGACCCAGCTGACCCGCTGGCTGCCCTTTCTGCTGTTCCCGGAGGACAGAGAGCCCCCGCGGATGGTGACGGACCTGGGCCGCCTGCTGCCGGCGGCCATGATGGGCCTGCTGGTGGTCTACTGCCTCAAGGGCGCGGTATGGACAGCCCCGCCCCACGGCGCGCCGGAAGTTCTGGCGGTTTTGGCCGTGGTCCTGCTCTACCGCCGGTGGGGAAACGTGCTGCTGTCCATCGTCGGGGGAACGGCGCTGTATATGCTGCTGGTACAGGCGGTATTTGTCTGAGCCTCAAAAGGCGGGATTATAGTCAGCACACTTGAAAAGAATCAGAATGATTCTTTTCAACCTGGCGGCAGTAAAACTGCCGCCAGAGCCCGTATAAGCGGGCGTGTGTTTGACTTCATAGTTGAAGCACTTGAAAATCCGCAACTTGCGGATTTTCAAGTGCTTCAACTATACTGCGCAGGGAGTTTCACTGTTCTTGCTCTGCCGCGAACCGAACGGGAAGTCCATTGATCTCCATATCCTCCTCAGCGGGAATCAAAATGTACTTCCTGCCGTCGATAACCCTGGTTTCCACCAGATAACTGCACTCCGGGTCCACGGACACGGTGGCCAGGGAGGTTCGGAGCTGGAACTTTCCGGCGTCGATCAGATTGGCGGGGCTCAGGGCCGTGTTTTCACCGAACTTCTCATCGTAGTTTTCCCGGAATGCGTCCACCCGCTCCTCCGAAACGCCGCAGTCCTGGAGAATGGTGCCGATGTCCCCTGCGGTTACGGCCAGCGGCTCCGGGTCCCTGGTCTCCTTGTGCCGGACAATACGCTCTGCCAGCCGCTCGTGGACTGTCCGGGCTACGTCCACGCTGCACACTTCCTCCAGCGCCTGAGACAGCGCCTCCTGAAACGCCTCCCGCTGTTCCCCGGAGGACATGGGCGGTTCCGTATGAAACACCGCGTCGATAAACTCCTGGTGGAGCTCGTCCGGCTTGCGGGAGTAGAACAGAGCGTTGTAGATGTTGGCTGACCGGTTGTCAAAGGCCGGGAACAAAAACCCGAGCTCCGGAGGGGATACCACCTGTCCGGCGGTGTAGTGAAATTCGTTATCGCCGGGGAAATAGCCCAGAGCTGCCCTGCCAGCCTTGACCGGGCAGACACAGCAGAGAAAATAGGTGAACACCTCGTCGGAGGCGTCAGGCTGGAGTTCGTCGTCTTTGCTCCGGTGGGGGATGTCATATGCGTCGCAGGCCATCAGGATGAGATAGTTCTCGCCGTTCATATCCAGGCTGTCAATCACCTTTTGATAAAAGGCGTTTCGGATCTGGCGGTCCTTCAGCCCGCTGGAGCGCAGGTCGGAGAGGAGGCGGTGTTCCTCACTGTCCGCCACCTGCCGGGTGGAAAATACAATGTCGATCAAATTTTTGCCCAGGGTCCCGGACAGGGTCTTTTTCAAAAGCTCCAGATATGTTTCCGCCTCCTCCTGGGTCATGAGGCCCAAAGACTCCTCCAAGTCGGAGACGATCTGCCTGCCGCTGTTGACAAAGCAGCCGTAGATTCGGCCGGCGGCGCTCTTTTCCGGCCGCCAGCGGCGGCGCAGTTCACTGACTTCTCTCTGGTTCATGGATTACCTCACTGTTCTTTTTGTTTGTTCTGCCGCCACCGCGGCCTTTTGGAGCCTGTGGCGGTTTCCGCGTTTGTGACGATACTGCCTTGATTGCTTCCAATCACGTATTTTACAGAGGAACGGGCCGGACCGCCGCGGCGGTCCGGCCTCCTGCGTGCAGATTGATTTACTGTGGGTGGCGGTCCCGGAGTACGGCAAAGGCCTCGTCCGCCGCGGCAACGGTCTGGGCGATGTCCTCATCGGACAGGGCATAGTTCAGGAAGTGATTGTGGTGCGTTGTGAAGAATACGCCCCGCTTCACGCACTCGGCGATCCACTCCTGATGGAGCATCAGGCTGGGGTCGTCCGCAAGCCGCAGGTAAAAGAGGCTGGGCATACCGGAGACATGCAGGTCAAAGCCGTATTTCTCCCCCGCGGCCCGGAGGCCCGCGCCCAGCTTCCGGCCCTTCTCGTCCAGGAGCTTTGGCAGATCCAGCCGTTTCATCTTCTCGATGCAGGCGATGCCGGCGGCGAAGGGGACTGCGGAGAGCCAGTAGCTGCCGGTGTAGCTGATGCCGGAGACGGTGCCCTTCAAAAACTCTCTGCCGCAGAGGGCGGAGACGTTGTAGCCGTTGGCCAGGGCTTTGCAGAAGCAGATCAGATCCGCCTTGAAGCCGAAGAAGTGGTCGCTGCCCTGGAGATCCAGCCGGAACCCGGCCCGCACATCGTCGATAATCAGCAGGCTGCCGTTGTCATCGCAGAGCTTGCGGACCCTCTGCCAGAAGCCCTCGGCAGGCAGTTCATTATCCGCAAAGTTTCCGTGCATGTATGGCTGGCTGATGACGGCGGCGATTTCGCCCTTGTAGCGGTCGAACAGTTCTCCCAGGGCGTCGGCGTCGTTCCAGTCCGCATAGAGGTTGTGCATCACATCCTCTTCCAGGATGCCGGAGTAGTCCTTCTTTTGGGCCCATGCGTCCACGCCGTGGTAATAACCTTTGAAAAAGACGATTTTCTTCCGGCGGGTGTGAGCCCGGGCGGTCATAATGGCCAGGGTAGTCACGTCGCCGCCGTTTTTGGCAAAGAAGGCCCAGTCCGCGCTGGCCACGGTATCCACCAGCAGCTCGGCAAACTCGATCATCTTGGTGGAGGGAACCGTCACGCAGTCCTCCAGCTCCCGCTGCGCCGCCGCCGCGGCGTCCACATCCGGGTCGCCGTAGCCCAGAATGTTGGGGCCGTAGCCGCACATATAGTCGATCATGCGGTTGCCGTCCAGGTCCCAGAAATAGGTCCCTTTGGCCCGCTGGGAGAACAGGGGCCAGGCCTCCACAGGTGTGTAGCAGCCCTCGGCGGGGCCCTGGTGGCCGTAGATGCCGGAGGGAATTACTTTACAGGCCCGGAGATAGGCCTCCCGGCTTTTGGAATAGTCGTTGATGTTCATTGTTCGTCCCTCCTTACGCGAGATAGACCGCTACCCGGTCTAAAATACGGTTGATGTTGTCAATCTGGGAGATCATGCCGCCAATGCGGACCTGTCCCAACCCCACAGCGGCGATGGCGTTGATGACACCATCAAAGAGATCCCGGGCCACGTGCATATCCTGAAACTCCATGTAGGACAAAAACTCCTCCGGGGCGCGGTGGACTGCGAGCAGCTTGTGATTCCGGCAGCACAGCGCCGCGCCGGGGCCGTTTTGAATGGAGAGCTTGGCCGTACCGTCCACAATGCCGGCGGCGGAGCACTGTCCAATGGGATCTTCGTTTGCGATCTGGGCGGCGGCTTCGGCGATGACGTGGAACATCAGCGTAGTGGAGATCCGGAAGAACTCCGGATCGTCCAGGGCGCCGGGAGCGGGCCGCAGGAATGTGGTCAGCCGGTCCGTCAGCTTTGTAAAGGGCCCTGTGAGGAAGCCCGCCTTGGTGATTCCCTTGGTGGGGATGGGGGTTACGGTTCCGTCGATGAGGCCGTTGAACTTCTTACAGGAAGAGAAGGGAAGCTTCACCTGACAGCGATCTGTGCCGGGGACCATGCGGCACCGGCCGCTGCCAAAGAAGAGCGTGGCAGAGGGGCCGCCTTTTACGGCAAAGCCGACAGAGACGTTGGCGTTTTCGATCAGCTGAGCGGACTTCCTGTCCAGGTCGCAGAGATAGGGCAGAGCCCCCAGGATTGCGAAAAGATTGATGTATGCCAGGGTCTTTTCGTCTTTCATAAATAGTTCCTCCCCTGAATCGCCGCTTCCGGCGGAATTGAATAGAATAATCATACCATGACACCGCCTTTCATGCAAGCATTCCCTTTTCCACATTTCCGCCTGAGACGTTCTCTTAAAAAAAATAGTACAGCTTGTCCTGCTTCATAGTGCCGGAACACCCGGTTTATCCCTGATGCGCGAAGGAGTTTTCAGTCCATACATTGAAAAATCAGATCCTGAGATTCCGGAAAAGTCCAGACGCCGCGGGCAGAGAATCTGCGGTGTCCGGACTTGTTTTTTGAATAAAATGCGGCCTTTCGATGAGACATGCAAGACAACGCCGCTGAGTGTCATAGGAGCATAGCAGGGAAGAAAGATGTATCCTTCTGCCCGCACTCTGCGCAGAAGGCCGCTAAAAATTTTTGCGGTTTTTCTACAAAAAATGACAAATTCTGACAAGCGCTGCGCGGTATAGTAATGTCGGAACCGGACGAAAAAAGAGAAAGGGGTTATCGTTATGAAAACGGCCGTTCAGTCCAAATGGAAAAAGCGGCTTCTGCCCGCCTGCGCAGTCTGTGCGCTTTTAGCGGCAGCCATCGTTTTTTTTGCAAACCGGAATCTTGGCGATTCACTGGAGTTGGCAGATAATGCCACCATGGGTGTCCTTCCGGGCGTCGATCTTGCGCAGAGGCAGGCGGAACTTCAGCAGCTGCTGGATGAGAGCATGATTTCTTTTTCCATCAATACCAGCCCGGTTTTTGAGACGGGTGGAGCCGAGGGAAACCTGATGCTGGAAAACCCGGCCAATAATGCAAAACTTTTGGTAGTAGAAATTTACATAAATGACACACAGGAACTGATCTACCAGTCCAAGGCCCTTCCCGCAGGCTCCTATATCGAAAACACCCGGCTGGACAAGCTGTTGGAGCCAGGCAGCTATGAGGCCACCGCCTATTTCAAGGCGTACCGCGAATCCGACCACTCCTACATTGGCCAGGTGGGGGCAGACCTCACGCTTTCCGTCCTCAGTTAGGCCCCATTTGAAAATTGGCAAATTTTCAGCGTCAGCGTTTTTGGCGCAAGAAAAAATCGCAGGGTTTCAGGCTCCACATCTGCCGTGAAGTCTGCCGCGGTTCATACTCTTAGAGCAATTCCCCAAAATACTGAGGAAAGTTCAGCGGCCCGGGAAGCGACAGCCGCGCTGCCGTCCTTGACGGGCGTCAGCCCGCCCGCGTCCTCCGCTTTGCTCTGCCTTCCCTGTTTTGGCTTCCTTTTTTCTCATTATTTCTGGAAACTGCTCTAGACCGCAGCACCGGCGAATTTTAACGCGGTTCCTTTGCCATTTTTTGCGGATACAGGCAGCGGCAGAAAGGAAATTACGATGAAACAGAAAAGATTCTTCAGTTTTTTGGCCGTCGTCCTGGCGGCCGTCCTGTTTGCGGCTAACGCTTTTGCGGCAGGTTCTTATCAGGACAAGGACCTCCCTCTCGGCTCTTCCAGTGAAGTGCTGATGGTGGGAGAGATCGAACCTACCGTCATGTCGGTCACAGTGCCCTCTTATGTCCCCTTCCACATCAGCCGTTCCGTGGAGGGCGAAAATAAAGTGATCTCTCCCCGCGTTACGGTTACCAGCCATTCCGGAGTTTCCGTGAACATAGATGTGGCTTACACCACCGTAAATCTGAGCGGTCTCAAGGGGACCACATGGAGCGACGGGCAGAATGTGGGCGAAAACCAGATTGCCATCGGGTTCCAGCCGGAAATCCTGGCCAACCAGCTGCCTACTACCCTGAGTCAGACCAAGTGGCTTCAGGCAAATGCACCGCAATATCTGACCCTGACCAGCCTGAACCCCTATGGCAGTTCCACACTCTACGTCGTGGGCACCCTGGGCGCTGCCGTTCCGGAGGATAGCTCCTTTACGGTCACTCCCATCTTCGTTGTGAGCAAAGCATGAACACTTTCCCGGCTTCCGGGAAAAGGTACATTCCATCTATGCCTGTATCTGCAATTATGGATAGACGGCCGGAAGGTTCCTCTTCCGGCCGTCAGCCATCCTCTGCGATGAAACTCGTCTTGGTTCTACAAAATTACTGCCCGATTCAATAAAAATCCCGCACTTAAAGCGCAAGGCGCATATCTGATTTGTGAATCAATTTTTATACTGTGGGTATGTAAGGAGAGAGAAAGATGCTGCCATATTTCGCGTTGATTGCTGCTGGACTGGCCGGCGGACCGCTGCTGTCCGGAAGGCCGGAATACCGGCGCAAATTTCTGCTGGCTTTTGGCCTGGCCTGCTGGCTTCTGGCCTCACTTCGATATGTTACCGGCTTTGACTATCGTTCTTACGAAGCAGCCTTTCAGAGAATTGCAGCCAGGGGCCTGTCCTGTCTGACAGCACGCGAGCCAGGATATGTCCTTTTGAATTGGGCGGCAGCCCTTTTGGGCGGCAATTACCGTACCTTCTTGTTTTTGATCCACCTGCTGTTCACCGTACTGGTTCTCCTTTGGATTGGGCGTTACTCCTCCATGCCCTGGCTGAGTGTATACCTCTTCGTAACACTCCAGTATTTCGCCATGAGTATGAACCTGCTGCGCCAGTCCACTGCCGCCGCCATAGTCCTTTGGACATACCCGTTCCTGCGGCAGCGCAGGTTCCTGCCGTTTTGCGGGGTGGTGCTTCTGGCATTTTGCTTTCACCAGTCGGCCCTGTTTATGCTCCCATTCTATTTTCTGCTGAATCTGCGGGTTTCCGTACGCCATTACGCAGCTGCAGCTGTCATAGCTGGGCTGGCTTATCTCTTTGTTGATCCGCTGCTCCAGATGCTTCTTGCTGTCCTGCCAGTATATCGTTCCTATCCCGGGGAAAGATACTGGCAAAGCAACAGCGCAGTCTATCTCCTGGCACCGGTGGGATGCTATTTCTTCACGCTGCCCCTCATCCGGCAGGCGGCCCGGGATTCCTCCGCTTCCCCGGTATTGGCCAACAGCGCGTTTTACAGCCTGCTGATTCAGGCCTTTATCACCCGGCACTTTATTCTGGAACGCTTCTCCATCTATACCGCCTTTTTTTCCGTCCTGGCGCTGCCGGAGGCTGTCTGTGCCGTCGGCTGGCGGCGCTGCGCCAAAATATGGACCGGCTTGCTGGCGGCTTGCTGTCTGGCCTATTTTCTGTTTGCAGCGCAGCAGGGATTCCACGGCGTATATCCTTACCATGGTATCTGGAGCAGGGCGGTTTCATCTGGAGTATGCTGAACAATCTTCATAGAATAAATGTATATATTAGAGCGGACCAGGAGAAGGCAACAACAGAGCTTGTTGAGGCAATATTGCAATATAGATTTCGTCCAAAATATAAGGGCAACATCTCAGAAAAACATAATTTGTCAAGAGGCGTCACAATGGACCATTCATTTTTACACAGCAAAAAGCGCCTGCTGGCCGATGACGAGCCGGAGCTTTTAAAAATGGGATCGGCTATTTTAGCGGACGAGGGATTTCAACGCCTTGTAACCGCCGCCAACATGAAAGAAGGAATTTCCGCCGCCAAAGCGGGAAAGCCTGATCTGGCGATTTTGGACGTGTGCCTCCCGGACGGCGACGGCTTTACTCTGATGGAGCAGATACGCACATGGACGGATATTCCCGTGATTTTTCTGACGGCCCGTGACGAGGCGGCGGACAAGCTGGCGGGGCTGGGCCTTGGAGCGGACGATTATATCGCAAAGCCCTTTCTGCCCCAGGAATTTCTGCTGCGGGTTTACGCCGTTCTGCGCCGGTGCTACAAAGAGGACGCAGCCGTTTTGAAGCTGGATAGCTGTACGGTGGATTTCAGCCGGGCCGAAGTGGACAAAAGCGGTGAGATCCTTCCCTTTTGCTGCTTCAAGGCCCAGTGAATTTTCACTGGGCCTTTCTTCGCTTAAGCTGAAAAACCTACTTGGCAAAATGCGCTGGAGGTTGACGTGGTGAACCTCTACAAATGGATGTTCAAGACCGCGTGTGCATTGGATCAGCCATCCCCATGGCTGATATCCTCCCCGCCCGTCAGGGCGATCCCCTGCACTCCATGGCATCCGCTGTGAGATTAACTCCGATTTCCGGAGTTGGTGGTATCCTTCAAAAGCACGTCATGGGCCCCGCCCTCCACAATGGAGACGGAGCTGACAAGCGTCAGCTTGGCCTTCTCCCGCAGCTCCGGGATGGTCAGCGCGCCGCAGTTGCACATGGTGGAGCGCACTTTGGCCAGCGTGGTGGCCATGCCGTCGCTCAGTGCCCCGGCGTAGGGGACGTAGGAGTCCACTCCCTCCTCAAAGCTGAGCTTGGACGCGCCGCCCAGGTCGTAACGCTGCCAGTTCCGGGCCCGGGCGCTGCCCTCGCCCCAATACTCCTTCATGTAGCTGCCGCCGATGAGGATCTTGCTGGTGGGGCTCTCGTCAAACCGGGAGAAGTACCGGCCCAGCATGCAGAAGTCCGCTCCCATGGCCAGGGCCAGGGTGATGTGGTAGTCCTGGACAATGCCGCCGTCGGCGCAGATGGGGACGTAGACGCCGGTCTCGGCAAAATACTTGTCCCGTGCGGCCGCCACGTCGATGACCGCCGTGGCCTGCCCCCGGCCGATGCCCTTGGTCTCCCGGGTGATGCAGATGGAGCCGCCGCCAATGCCGATTTTCACGAAGTCCGCCCCGGCGTCCGCCAGAAAGCGGAAGCCCTCGCCGTCCACCACGTTGCCCGCGCCCACCTTCACGGTGTCGCCGTAGTGGTTCCGAATCCACTTCAGGGTCCGGGACTGCCACTCGCTGTAGCCCTCGGAGGAGTCGATGACCAGCACGTCCGCCCCGGCCTCCACCAGGGCGGGAACCCGCTCGGCGTAGTCCCGGGTGTTGATGCCCGCGCCGACGACATAGCGCTTTTGCGCGTCCAGCAGCTCCAGGGGGTTGCCCTTGTGGGAGTCGTAGTCCTTGCGGAAGACGAAGCTTACCAGCCGCCGGTCTGCGGACACAATGGGCAGGGCGTTGAGCTTGCGGTCCCAGATGATGTCGTTGGCCTCCTTCAAACTGGTGCCCTCGGGGGCGTAGATAAGCTTTTCGAAGGGCGTCATGAAGTCCGTCACCGGCGTGGCGGGGTCCATGCGGCTGACCCGGTAGTCCCGGCTGGTGACCAGGCCCACCAGCATGCCCTCCGCCGTGCCGTCCTCGGTGACGGCCATGGTGGAGTGGCCGGTGCGCTCTTTCAGGGCCAGCACGTCCGCCAGCGTGTCGCTGGCGCGGAGATTGGAGTCGCTGGAGACGAAGCCCGCCTTGTAGTTTTTCACCCTGCGGACCATCTCCGCCTGCTGCTCCACAGGCTGGGAGACGAAGATGAAGGCGATGCCGCCCTCTTTGGCCAGGCCGATGCCCATCTTCTCGCCGGAGACGGACTGCATCACGGCGGAGACCATGGGCACGTTCATGGTCAGGGGGCACGCCTCCCCCTTTTTGAACTTTACTACCGGAGTTTTCAGAGAGACGTTGGCAGGGATGCACTCTGAGGAGGAGTATCCGGGGACCAGCAGGTACTCGGAGAAGGTGCGGGAGGGCTCGGAGAAGAAATAGGCCATAGTACACCTCGTTCTTTCAATAAAATTCAAAGCGGTTTATGGGGATGGGGCTCTTCCATACAGGGGCCGCCCAGAGGGCGGCCCCTGCAGCCGATTAAGAGACAGCGCGGGGGTCCCGCAGACGGTGGGGAGATTTACAGGTCCAGCTGCAGATAGATGGTGGACGCCAGGGGGCTGTCGTTGTAGCGGGGAATGTCGTAAAACCCAAAGCGGCGGTAGAGACGGAGGGCGCTGCCCAGGGAGGGAAGCGTGTCCAGCAGAACGGCCCGGCAGCCCATGGCGCGGGCGTCCTCCAGCAGGCGGCGCAGCAGAGCCTCCCCGATCCGGCGGCCCCGGAAGGCGGGGCGGACGTAAAGACGTTTTAATTCACACCGCCGGCTGTCCAGGCTTCGCAGGGCGCCGCAGCCCGCCGCCGCGCCGTCCCACCGGGCCAGGTAGAGACGGCCCTCGGGCAGGCCGTACTTACGCTCCGGGTGGGCGGTCTCCTGGTCGTAGTGCTGGAGGTCCAGGTACTGACGAAAGGCCGGCTCGTTTGCCAACAGCAATTCCGTGTACTCCTGAAAGAGGGACCGGATCTCCTCCGGCTCCTCATAGGCGTATGCCAGTTCCAAGCTCATGGCAGCGCCTCCTCACAGGCTGAAATAGTCCCCGGCGGCCTCAAAGAGGTGCAGGCCGTATTCACCGGGGACGTTTTTGTACAGGTTCGCCCCGACGCGCTCGCTGTGGCCCATCTTGCCAAAAACCCGTCCGTCGGGGGAGGTGACGCCCTCCACGGCCCACACGGAGCCGTTGGGGTTGTGGTCCGGGTCCATGGCGGGGAGGCCGGAGAGATCCGCGTACTGGGTGGCGATCTGGCCGTTTTCCGCCAGCTTTCGCAGCAGCTCCGGCGGGCAGAGGAAGCGGCCCTCGCCGTGGGAAATGGGGACGCTGACCACATCGCCCACGTTTACCCTGGCCAGCCAGGGGGAGCGGTTGGAGGCGATCCGGGTGCGGACGATTTTGGACTGGTGCCGTCCGATCACGTTATAGCTCAGGGTGGGACAGGTTTCGTCCGTGTCCCGAATCTCGCCGAAGGGGACGAGGCCCAGCTTGATAAGGGCCTGGAAGCCGTTGCAGATGCCCAGCATCAGGCCGTCCCGGTTCTGGAGCAGGTCGTGAATGGCGTCCGTCAGCCGGGGATTGCGCAGGAGGGAGACGATGAACTTGGCGGAGCCGTCGGGCTCGTCGCCGCCGGAGAAGCCGCCGGGCAGGAACACGATCTGGCTGCGGCGGATGGCGGCCTCCAGCTCCCGGACGGAGGACAGGAGGGCCTCTGGCGTCAGGTTGCGGACCACCACGGTCTCCGCCTCCAGCCCGGAGCGCAGAACCGGCCGGGCGCTGTCGTACTCGCAGTTGGTGCCGGGGAAGACGGGGATCAAAACCCTGGGTTTTGATATGCCGGCTTTGGGAGCCGCGCGCTGAAACGCCGGGGCCTCCAGCGCCGGGGCCTCGCCGGAGACGGCGGCCCGGGTGGGATACACGTCCGCCAGAACAGCCTCGTTTAGCGATAACAGTTCGTCGATTGGGGCGGAATCATTACCAAGTGTAATCGCGGGTTCTGCCGTAGTCATGCCGATTTTGAACCAGTGCCACTCATTTCCGGGGTCCGTGCTCAGCTCTGCCACGATTGCGCCGGGCAGGGGCTTTCCCCAATATGTCCCGCCGCCCGTCAGGGTAAAGCCTATGCGGTTGCCGAAGGACATCTTCATAACGGCCTCTTCGAGGCTGTGTTCCACCGCCCAGGCGGCTTTGACCTGGCCGCTTTGCCGGAAGACTTCAAATTCCTCCCAGGCGGTTCTCTGTCCTTCTGGGGTGCCGTCGCCTGCGAAGAGATAGACGGCGTGTCCTGCTTCCTTAAACTCCGGGGTGACGATCTCCCCGGCCTGGATGGGGGCGATGGCAAAGGAAATCAGCGTTGGAGGAACGTCCATTTCCAGGAAGGAGCCGGACATGGAGTCCTTGCCGCCAATCGCCGCCGCGCCGTAGTCCAGCTGGGCCTCCATGGCCCCCAGGAGGGCGGCGAAGGGCTTGCCCCAGCGGGCGGGGTCCTGGCGGAGCTTTTCAAAATACTCCTGCAAGGTCAGGTAGGCGGCTTTATAATCCGCGCCGGAGGCCGCCAGTTTTGCCAGGGAGACAGTCACGGCGTCATAGGCCCCCCTGTAAGGGTTTGCGCTCATGGACTCCGGGTCGCAGCCCCAGGCCATCACGCTGGCCTGGTCTGTCTCCTGACCGGGAAGGACAGGCAGCAGCGCCGCCATGGCCTGGGCGGGAGTGGCCTGATTTTTGCCGCCGAAGGGCATGAGGACGGACCCCGCGCCGATGGTGGAATCGAACCGCTCCACCAAGCCCCGCCGGGAGGCGCATTTCAGACTGGAGGCCATTTCCCGCAGGGAGGCGGACCGGGACCCGTCCACGCGGCCTCCTTGCTCCACTTGGACTGCAGCGTGCTTCACCGCGCCGTTGGAGTTCAGAAACTCCCGGCTCAGGCTGACAATGGTTTTCCCCTGCCAGCGCATGACCATGCGGGGCTCCGCCGTCACCACGGCCACCTGGTAGGCCTCCAGGTTCTCTTTTTCCGCGGCGGCGATGAACTTCTCCGCGTCCCCGGGGGCCACCACCACCGCCATGCGCTCCTGGCTCTCGGAGATGGCAAGCTCTGTGCCGTCCAGGCCGTCGTACTTCTTCCGCACGGCGTCCAGGTCGATCTCCAGCCCGTCCGCCAGCTCGCCGATGGCCACAGACACGCCCCCCGCGCCGAAGTCGTTGCACCGCTTGATGAGCCGGGTCACGTCTCCGTCCCGGAAGAGGCGCTGAATTTTCCGCTCCTCCGGGGCGTTGCCCTTCTGGACCTCGCTGGCCATGGTCCGGAGGGATTTTTTGTTGTGGCTCTTGGAGGAGCCGGTGGCTCCGCCGATGCCGTCCCGGCCGGTGCGGCCGCCCAGGAGGATTACCACGTCCCCGGGCCGGGGGCGCTCCCGCCGCACGTTTGCCGCCGGGGCGGCGGCCGCCACCGCGCCGCACTCCAATCGCTTTGCGGCGTAGCCGGGGTGGTAGAGCTCCGCCACGTGGCCGGTGGCCAGGCCGATCTGGTTGCCGTAGGAGGAGTAGCCTGCGGCGGCGGTCTGGCAGAGCCTGCGCTGGGGGAGCTTGCCCTCCAGGGTCTGGGCAAAGGGGGCCCGGGGGTCCGCCGCGCCGGTGACGCGCATGGCCTGATGGACGTAGGCCCGGCCGGAGAGGGGGTCCCGGATGCACCCGCCGATGCAGGTGGCCGCGCCGCCGAAGGGCTCGATCTCCGTGGGGTGGTTGTGGGTCTCGTTTTTGAACATCAAAAGCCAGTCCTGCTCCTGGCCGTCCACCACCGCGGGAACGTGGATGGAGCAGGCGTTGATCTCCTCGCTCTCGTCCAGCTCGGGGAGCAGGC
>NZ_CAJULS010000048.1 GCF_910587525.1 uncultured Oscillibacter sp.
GCACGGCGAAGCCGTGCACCCCCGTCCCCGCCCGCGGCGGGAACCCCCTCGTCCCGCCCCGTGGGACGGCCCCAAAGGAATAAGCCCCATATTTGAAAGAGGTGTTTCAATATGAAGAATTTCCTCTCCCCTGAGGCGAACCGCCTCGCCCCCTACACCCCTGGTGAACAGCCCCGGGACCAGCAGTATGTCAAGCTGAACACCAACGAGAGCCCCTTTCCGCCCTCCCGCAGGGTTCTCAAGGCCCTCTCCCGGGCGGAGCTTTTGAAGCTGAACCTGTATTCTGACCCTGCCTGCGGGCAGCTCAATGCCGCCATTGCCGCCCATTACGGCCTCCAGAGCGCCAATGTGATCTCCGGCAACGGCTCCGATGAGATCCTTGCCTTCGCCTTTCGGGCCTTCTGCGGCACGGGGCGGCCTGCGGCCTTTGCCGATGTCACATACAGCTTCTACCAGTCCCAGGCGGCCCTGTTCGGCCTGGAGGCCAGGGTAATCCCCCTGCGGGAGGACTTCACGCTGAATGTGGACGACTACATGGATTTCCCCGGCACCGTTGTCATCGCCAACCCCAATGCCCCCACCGGTATTGCCGTGCCCCGGGAGGACATTCAGCGGCTGCTGGAGGCGGACCCCAACCGGGTGGTGATCGTGGACGAGGCCTATGTGGATTTCGGCGGCGAGAGCTGTGTGCCCATGATCTTCCGCTATGACAATCTTCTGGTCACCCAGACCATGTCGAAAAGCCGCCAGCTTGCCGGCGGACGGGTGGGCTTTGCTCTGGGCAGTGAGGCGCTGATTCAGGCGCTGAACCGGGTGAAGTACAGCTTCAACCCCTACAACGTCAACCGCCTTTCCCTGATTGCCGGCACCGCCGCCATGGAGGACGAGGCCTACTTCCAGAGCTGCTGTGAGACCATCCGGGAAAACCGGGCCTGGCTGACGGAGGAGCTGGAGGGACTGGGCTTTACCGTGCTGCCCTCCTCCGCCAACTTTGTCTTCGCCAGGTGCGGCAAAATCCCCGGCGGGGAACTGTACCGCCAGTTGAAGGAGAACGGCATTCTGGTCCGCTGGTTTGACAGGGACCGCATCCGGGACTTTGTCCGCATCACCGTGGGCTCCATGGAGCAGCTGGCGGCGCTGACGGACGAGCTGGCCCGGATACTGGAAGATATGTAAGGAGGCGCCGCCATGCGAACGGCTAACATCAAACGGGACACCCGGGAGACCCAGATCCGGCTGACTCTGGACTTGGACGGCGCCGGAAAATCCTCCGTCTCCTCCGGTGTGGGGTTCCTGGACCATATGCTGGAGCTCTTCGCCCGCCATGGGGACTTTGACCTCATCCTCACCTGCCATGGGGACACCCAGGTGGATTTCCACCACAGTGTGGAGGATGTTGGAATCTGCCTGGGGCAGGCCTTTGCGGAGGCCCTGGGGGACAAGCGGGGCATTACCCGGTACGGGCAGTTCCTGCTGCCCATGGACGAGACGCTGGTGCTGTGTGCCGTGGACCTCAGCGGCCGGGATTACCTGGGCTGGGCGGTGGACCTGCCCGCCCGGAAGGTGGGGGACTTTGACACGGAGCTGGCAAAGGAGTTCTGGCTGGGCTTTGTGCGAAACTGCCCCGGATCCGTCCACATCCGCCAGATGGCGGGGGAGAACACCCACCATATTCTGGAGGCCGTGTTCAAGGGCATGGGCCGGGCGCTGACAATGGCCGCGGCCCCGGACGCGAAACACCGGGACGAGATCCCGAGTACAAAGGGCGTGCTGTAAATGATTGCCATTGTGGATTACGGCGTGGGGAACCTGTTCTCCCTCTCCTCCAGCCTGCGGGCCCTGGGGGCGGAGACGGAGGTGACCCGGGACGCCGGGCGGCTTCGGTCCGCCGACAAGATTATCCTCCCCGGCGTGGGGGCCTTTGGGGACGCCCGGGAGAAGCTGGACGGCACGGGTCTGACGCCGGTGCTCCGGGAGGAGGCGGCCCGCAAGCCCCTGCTTGGCATCTGCCTGGGGATGCAGCTGCTGTTTGACCGGGGCTTTGAGTACGGCGAGCACCCCGGCCTGGGCCTGGTGCCCGGGCAGGTGGTGGGCTTGCGGGAGGATCTGGAGGACAAGACGCTGAAGGTCCCCCATATGGGCTGGAACAGCCTGGAGATTGCGCGGGACGACCCGCTGTTCAAATATTTCCGGGACAGCGAGTATGTCTACTATGTCCACAGCTTCTACGCCAGAGACTGCGGCAATTCCACCCTGGGCGTGTCCCGGTACGGAAACATAGCCGTCACCGGCGCGGTGCGGAATGGGAATGTGTGGGGCACCCAGTTCCACCCGGAGAAGTCCGGAGACGCGGGACTGCGGCTGCTGCGGGCCTTCGCGGAGCTGTGAGAGGAGAGAACCCTATGAGAGCCATGAGAAGAAAAGACCGGGAGGTAACGGACCCCGGGAAAATCCGTGAGATCATTGCCGCCTGTGACTGCTGCCGTCTGGGACTTTGCGAAGACGGGAGGGCCTATATCGTGCCCCTGGATTTCGGTTTTACGGAGCAGAGCGGACGCTATACGTTTTATTTTCACAGCGCCAAAAAAGGGCGGAAAATCGACCTGATCCGGGAGAGCGGCTGGGCGTCCTTTGAGATGGATGCCGGACATCAGGTGGTCTCCGATGAGATCGCCTGCGAGTATACCGCACGGTTCCAGTGCGTCATGGGCGGCGGCCCGGTGACCCTTCTGGAGACGGCGGAGGAGAAGCGGACGGGCCTTACGGCCCTGATGGAACACACCGCCGGACCGGGCCCCTGGACGTTCGGTGATGCAATGGTGGACGCGGTGGAGATTATTCGCCTGGAGGCGGAGGAGCTGTCCTGCAAGGTGCTCAGCTGACTGGTCTGAAAATGGCAGAATACCGCCGGACGGCGTTGTTATTGAAAGAGCGTATGGGAAGGAGAGGGAGCATGCAGATTTTTCCCGCCATTGACCTGCGGGGCGGACAGGTGGTCCGGCTCTACCAGGGAGATTATGACAAGATGACCGTCTACGGCCAGGACCCCTGCGCCGCGGCCCGGGACTTCCTGGCCGCCGGGGCAGGATACCTCCATGTGGTGGATCTGGACGGGGCCAAAGACGGCACCCTGGCCAATTTTGACTCCATTGCCGCCATCGCGAAGCAGGGCGGACTCTATATGGAGGTGGGCGGCGGCATCCGCACCGAGGACCGGATCAAACAGTACCTGGACCTGGGAGTGGGCCGGTGCATCCTGGGCACCATCGCCGTGAAGGACTTTGATTTCACCGTCCGCATGGCCCGGAAATACGGGGACAAAATCGCTGTGGGCGTGGACGCCCGGGACGGATATGTGGCTGTCAGCGGCTGGAGGGAGCTGTCGGAAGAGCGGGGCGTGGACTTCTGCCGCCGCCTCTTCGGCGCCGGCGTCCGGACCGTGATCTATACCGACATCAGCCGGGACGGCGCGGAGCGGGGCGCCAACCTGGACATCTACCGGGAACTTGCGGAGATCCGGGGGCTGAATGTCACCGCCTCCGGCGGCGTCGGCAGCATCGCGGAGCTGAAGGCGCTCCAGGCCATCGGTACGCACGCCGCCATTCTGGGCAAGGCCCTGTACACCGGGCGGCTGGATCTGAAAGCCGTCATCGGGGAGGTGGGGGCGTGTTAGCGCGGCGCATCATCCCCTGCCTGGACGTACGGGACGGGCGGGTGGTCAAGGGCACCAATTTCCAGGGTCTTCGGGACATGGCGGACCCGGTGGATATGGCGAAGTTTTACAATGAATCCGGCGCGGACGAGCTGGTGTTCTACGATATCACCGCCTCTGCCGAGGGGCGCAGTCTGTTCACGGACATCCTGCGCCGGGTGGCCGGTGAGATCTTCATCCCCCTGACGGTGGGGGGCGGCATCCGGACCCTGGACGACTTCGACCGGGTGCTCAAGTGCGGCGCGGACAAGGTCAGCGTCAACTCCGGGGCCATCGCGGACCCCGGGATCATCGCCGCGGCGGCCAGAAAGTACGGCGACCAGTGCGTGGTGCTGAGCATGGACGTCAAGCGGGTGGACGGGCAGTTCCGCCTTTTCGCCAAGGGCGGCCGGGAGGACACCGGCATTGACGCCATGGAGTGGGCCGTGAAGGGCGTGGAAGACGGCGCCGGTGAGATCGTTTTAAACTCCATCGACACCGACGGGGTGAAGCAAGGGTTTGACCTGGAGATGCTGGACGCGCTGGCCAGCCGGGTGGATGTGCCCATTGTCGCCAGCGGCGGGGCGGGGAGTATGGAGCACTTTGCAGAGCTGTTTACGCACCGCGGCGTGGATGCCGGGCTGGCGGCTTCTATTTTCCACACCCGGCAGGTGGAGATTTCTGCCTTGAAGGCGTATTTGAAAAAAATGGGAGTTCCCATGCGGGTGTAGGCGGTTGCTTGCCCTGGCGGGCGGGAGAGATTCAGCCATGGTGATGGCCGTGCATTCCGTGCCGCAAAGCGGCACAACCCCCGTCCCCGCCCGTGGCGGGAAAACCCCCGTCCTCCGCCAGGGGACCAAAAGGAGTATCACTATGGATATCAAGGAATTAAAGTTTGATGAAAAAGGCCTCATCCCTGCCATTGTGCAGGACCACTACACCAAAGAGGTATTGACTTTGGCCTATATGAACGCGGAGAGCCTCGCCATTACCATTGACGAACGCCGCACCTGCTTCTGGAGCCGCAGCCGTCAGGAGCTGTGGCGCAAGGGCGAGACTTCCGGCAACTGCCAGCACGTGGTCTCCGTCACTGCCGACTGCGACGGCGACGCCCTGGTGGTGGAGGTGGTGAAGGACGGCCCCGCCTGCCACACCGGGGCGGAGAGCTGCTTTTTCAATGACCTGTACCTCTCGGAGGAGCTGAAGCAGTTCAGCTATGAGGGCCTGTACCGTCTGATTCAGGGCCGGAGGACCAACCCCAAGGAGGGCAGCTACACCACGTACCTCTTTGAGAAGGGACTGGACAAGATTTTGAAAAAGGTGGGCGAGGAGTGCACCGAGGTCATCATCGGCGGCCGCAAGGAGGATCGGGCGGAGACCGTCTATGAGATCGCGGATTTGTGCTACCACGTGATGGTGCTGATGGTGCAGATGGGCATCACAGTGGAGGATATCACCCGGGAGCTGGAAAAGCGCCACGTGGTGGACCACAAGGTGAAGCAGGAGCGGATGCAGTGAGGAAGTTTTGCTCTGTCCACACCCACTCCCTTATGTGTGACGGGAAAAACACCCTGGCAGAGATGGCCCGGGCGGCCTGTGAGGCCGGGGTGGCATCCTTTGGGGCCTCAGGCCACAGCCACACGCCCATACCTGAGGACGCGGGCTGCGTTCTGCCCGCGGATATGACTGCCTACCGTGGGGAGGTGCTGCGCCTGCGGGCGGAGTACGCCGGCCGCATGGACGTGCTGCTGGGCATTGAGCTGGACAACTGCGCAGACGTCTCGCCGGAGGGATTTGACTACTGGATTGGCAGCGCCCACCGGCTGAAAGGGCCTGAAGGCCAATTTTATACCGTGGACTGGGATGCGGAGACCCTGGCCGCCTGCTGTGAAACCGCCTTTAGTGGCGACGGCTGTGCCATGGCGGAGCGTTACTATGAAGAGGTTTGCCGTATGGCCGCCATGGGGCCCACCATCCTGGGCCACATCGACCTCATTACAAAATTCAACGAGGGGACGCCCCTCTTTGACGAGGACTCCCCCCGGTACCGCGCCGCGGCGCTGGCGGCTCTCCACGCTGCGGACCCACAGGCCACCCTGCTGGAGATCAACACCGGGGCCATGTCCCGGGGATACCGGCATACGCCCTATCCGGCGCTGTTCCTTCTGGAGGAGTGGCGCACCATGGGAGGGCGGGTGATCCTCACTGCCGACGCCCACAGCGCCGCCGCCATTGTCTTTGGCTATGACCGGGCGGCGGCGTTGGCCAGGGCGGCGGGATTCGGTTGTTCCGCGGTGCTGACCGCCGCTGGAGCGGAGGAGCGGCCGCTGTAAAAGATCATATCGCCGGGGGCGGGAGGCTCAGCCTCCCGCCCCCGGCGTTTTGGTCAGAACAAAATGTTTACCCGGACATCGTCCAGCGCCGGGGCGCTGTCGATCAGCCCCTGTTCCAGCATCCAGTCGATGTTCTCCTGCCAGCATCCGTCGGACTGGAAGAGAAACGGTGCCTCCGTTGTCTCCATCATGGGAAGGAGCGTTTCCATGCTGGACCGCTCCACGGTCTCCGACAGGGGGAAGTTCTCCTCATTCTGGTTGGCCAGGAGAATCGCCAGGGCTTCCTCCGGGTCCGCCCTCATGTCGGCAAAGCCTCTCGCGCTGGCCCGCAGGAAGGCCGCCAGGGTTTCGCGGTCGTTTTCAATGGCCGTGTCGCCAGCCAGGAACACCCCTTCGTAATAGGTGGGGACGCCGTAGTCGTCCAGATCGAACCAGCTGACGGAGAACCCCTCCTCCTCCATCTGGGGCACCTCGTGGTTGACAAGGCACCCGATAGTGGCGTCCACGCTGCCGGTGGTCATGGAGCTCATCAGGTCAAATCCCACGTCGACCATGGTCACATCGCTGTAGTCCGCCCCCACATTGGCCATGATGCTGCGGATCAGCGCTTCAGACAGCTCTGTTCCGGCGTAGCCCACGGTCTTGCCCACCAGGTCGGCGGGAGAGGTGATATTCCTCTCCTTCAATGACAGCACAATGTTCAGCGGCCCCTGGACCACGGCGCCGATGGACTTCACCGGCACAGCATGGTTGGCCCGGGCCTGGATCACGTCCTGCTGGTAGTAGAGGCCGATATCCGCCTTCCCTGCCGCCACCAGGGAGATGGCGTCGTTGGCGTTGGAGGGGAAGCGGATATTCACCTGTAATCCCTCGTCGGCGTAGTATCCCTTCTCCATGGCCACATACAAAAAGGCGTGGAGGGCGTTGGGGTACCAGTCCAGCACCACATCCAGCTCCCGCGGCTTTGTTCCGCTGCCGGCAATCACTTCCGTGGGTCCGTCCGCGCCGCCGATGACGCCCACGGAGCACCCGGACAGCAGCATCGTCGCTGCGGCTAAAAGTGCAAGTATCCGTCTCATAGCAAATCTCTCCGATCCCGTCAAAAAATGTTATCCCAGGGACGGCGGACCGCCGCTCTCCCGGCGTTCTGCCGCTTCCTCAGCTCTCTCCCCGCCATTTTACAGCCCGTTTTTCCACCAGGCCCACCAGGCCGGTCAGCACCATGGCCGCGGCGCTGAGCAGCACGATGGGGGCAAACACCCCCGCCCCGTCCAGCTGAGTCATCATCCGGCGGGAGAAGTACCCAAGGCCCTTCTGAGCCCCCAGCCACTCCCCGATGGCCGCGCCGATGATGCTGATGGGCACCGCCATCTTGACGGCGGAGAAGAAATAAGGCAGGGCGCAGGGGACCTTGATCTTGCGGAAAATATCCCATTGAGAGGCGCCGTAAGTCTCCAGCAGCTCCGCCATCTCCGCTCTGGCGGAGCGGAGGCCGTCGTACACCGTGATGGTGATGGGGAAAAAGGTCATCAGCACCGATACCAGCACCTTGCTCCACACGCCGTATCCGAACCACAGCACGAACAGCGGCGCGATGGCGGTGGTGGGGATGGTCTGGGAGGCCACCACCACCGGGTAGAGGCACCTTTGCAGCAGGGGGCTCCAGTCCATGGCCGCCGCCAGCCCCAGGCCCAGGACCAGAGAGATGGCGAGGCCCAGCCCTGTCACCGCCATGGTGGCGGGCAGGTGGACCGTAAAGAGGGGGCCCCGCAGTTCCCACAGCCGCCGGAGGATCTGGACGGGCGTGGGCAGGATATAGGCGGCGTTCACCTGCATGGCCCCCAGCTGCCAGAGCGCCAGCAGGACAAAGAGGAAGACCAGCGCAGGCAGACTGCCGCGGCCAGTTCTGTTCATACATCCACCTGCCTTCTCAGCATCCCGATCAGGTCCTCCCGCAGCTCCGCCATCTCGGGGCGGGCGAGACAGGCCCGGCATCGGGGATAGTCCGCCGGGACGGGGATCTTCGCAAGCGTGCGGACCGGCGTCCTGTCCACCGCCAGTACGCTGCCGGAGAGAAAGACCGCCTCCTCTACATCGTGGGTGATGAAGAGGATAGTTTTTTTGTGCTTCTCCCATTGCTCCAGCAGCCACTCCTGCATGGAGACCCGGGTGAGGAAGTCCAAGGCGGAGAAGGGCTCGTCCAGCAGCAGCAGATCGCTGCCCGCCAGCATGGTGCGGGCAAAGGCCGCCCGCTGGCGCATTCCGCCGGAGAGCTCCTTTGGCAGCTTATCCTGACAGCCCGCAAGACCCACGTCCGCCAGGGCCTCCTCCGCCAGCTCCCGCCGCTCCGCCCTGGTGTACCCGCCCCGGATCTCCAGGGGCAGGGCCAGGTTCTCCCCCACGGTGCGCCAGGGAAAGAGCAGGTCCCGCTGGGGCATATAGCCGCAGTAGTGAGACTGTTCCGCAATGGGCGCGCCGTCCACCCGGATGGTCCCGGCCCTGGGCCGCAGCAGTCCGCAGACCAGGCGGAGAATGGTGCTCTTGCCGCACCCGCTGGCGCCCACGATGCAGTGGAAGGATCCGGGGTCCACGGAGAAGCTCAGGCCGTCAATAATGTCGAAATCCCCGCCGGGATACTGGTAGGAGACGTTCTCAAACGCCAGGGCCTTCATGGGCGCGTCTCCCAGGCCATGTCCCAGAAGCCCAGTTCATAGCGGCTGCAGTTGACGAAGATCCCCGTAAGGTACGCCAGCTCCGCCTCTGCCGCCCCCGCCGTCAGACGGTCCGTCAGCTCAATGAGGGCCTGATTAGCGGCGGTGTAGTCCTCCGAGGCATAGCCCCGGATCCACTCGCCGTAAAAGGGGTGCTCCGCCGCCCCGGGAATCCCGGCCAGGGCCTGCCCGATCTCGGCGTAGCTCCAGGAGCAGGCCAGAATGGCGGCCACGATCTCCATGGGGCCGCCCCGCTCGGCAACTGAGAGCATATAGTGGGTGTAGGAGAGGTTATCCAGGGCGGGCTGTACCGCCAGCACCTGTTCCTCCGAAATCCCCAGCCGGGCCATATAGGCCCGGTGAATCTTCATCTCCCCACCCAGGATGGCGTCCACATTTTGGGCAAAAGTGCGCATCAGTGCCGCATCCCGGGCCTTCACCACCCCCAGGGCGAATACCCGGGCGTAGTCAAAGAGATACAGGTAATCCTGAAGCATAAAATATTGAAATTTCTCCACCGGCAGCGTGCCGTCTCCGATCCCTGTGACAAAGGGATGGGTCAGGCACCGGTCCCAAATGGGACGGGCCGCCTCCCGCAGGCGCTGGGAAACCGTCATAGTCAGACCTCCTTGGAAGTTTTGAAGATACAAAAAGCGGGACATCCCACAGGGATGTCCCGCGTGTTTACACGAAACCGCCGCCCGCCGCGGCGAAAAGCTGCATCCCTACGTTGGCATGATCCAAATCAGGTAAGGTCGAGGGGTAACACCCTCCTCTCAGCCCCCTTCCGGGAACTCCCTTGCAAGCCGTAGTATATGCCGCTTTGAGGGAAATGTCAATCTTTTTTCACCGGAGGAGCTCCGGGCGGAAGACCGCCGGGAAGGATTTCACCGGCGGGGGGTCCGCCGGGTGGGGCCCGATGTGCTTCTCCATCCAGACCATGCCGTACCACCGGCCAAACTTGCAGCCGCATTGGCGGAACTCCCCCGCCGTCCGGTAGCCCAGCCGCCGGTGAAATTCCGCGCTGTCCCGCGTCAGGTATTCGTCCTCCCGCTCCGGGCAGGCGATACAGGCGTTGAGGTTCAGGATGCCCTGGGCCGCAAGGCACCGCTCCAGTGCGCCGTACAGCTCCCGGCCCACGCCCTGCCGCTTCACGTCCTCCCGGACGTAAACCGTGGTCTCCACGGCCCAGTCATAGGCGGCCCGCTCCTTGAAGGGAGCGGCATAAGCGTAGCCCAGAATCTCACCTTCGCTCTCCGCGGCGAGATAGGGATACCGCTCCAGCGTTCGGGCGATCCGGCCGGCAAATTCCCCCGGGGAGGGGACGGCGTACTCAAAGGTAATGGCGGTCTTTTCCACATAGGGGGCATAGATTGCCAGCAGGGCGGCGGCGTCCTCCAGAGCGGCGGCGCGGATGGTCAGAGTATTCATCATTGTCCCTCCTGCCGTTGTTTTCCATATGGTATCATGGCGAAGTGGAAAAAGCAACTGAGGTAATTACTATGACAATGCCGTGGCCGAAAATTTCTAAAATCCTGGTAAAGCAAACAATTATCCCGTTACCCTTCCCGTATAAAATCCGGCTCTCCATTTAACAATTTGAGAATATCTATTACTTTCAGGAAGTTATGGTGCGGCCTCATCCAATCAGCAAAGTTTATAAATTCCACTCGCTTATCATGAAACCAATTCCACTCAAATCTCCTCGAGTATATCACATTTTTTACAGTTGTTACTCCGGAATACATACAGATTTTATGATAAGGCAATTGGTCGAATGCTGCCAGATACTCGTCTTTTCTCGGCTCCGCTGCACTAAAGCCAAAGTTCACAAAAGTTCTATCTGCATTTATCCGCTTTTTTCTCTTGTTCCAATTAGCTTCCGCTTTACGGAAGTTTGGTTCATGTATAAAATGTAGCTGAACACTTGTCTTACCCCGTCCCAACTGCCCTATTGGAAACAGATTCTCTCGGGGATTTCCCTCTCTCTCCATATATAACGGCTGGTCTAAATAAAAAAGTGGATGCAGGCAAACCGGTTAAAGTTGAGTTGCCACACACCAACCAGACCGAAAGGAGCCATATCCTTCATGAGCAAGAGTATAACACAGGACATGACCTACAGGCAATGGCCGACTTCAAGAAACAGCTTTCTGTCCATAACCGCCGCACCAACAACTTGCCGGTGAGACCGCTTGACTGGCGCTCCCCCTGCCGGGTTCCTTGTCCAATTTGTTTGACAATCCTACAGAAATTGACGGCTTTTCCATTTTGCTCCGCAAAAGTGCCGTTGTCTTCCAAAATGAAACCATCATCCCGGCGGATAAAAAAATTTCCCCTGCCATACTGACATATGGCAGGGGAAATCGCGCAGTATGGCGGGAAAAGTCCGCCAAGACAGCGTTCAGCGGTTGTGAATACAGCTCTCTACTCCTCGACTTCTTTCAGCCGGTCCAGATAGGGGCTTGCGGTACAGCTCTGCTCCGGCGCGGCCCCCTTGAACTGGGCTACGTTCACCGTGCTCTCTTTGACAGGGCGAATCGTGCCCGCGCCGGCCACGCAGCCGCCGGGACAGCCCATGCCCTCCAGCAGATAGCCGTCCCGCTTGCCGGCCTTGGCCATAGCCAGCATCTTGCGGCAGTTTTTCAGACCGTCGCCGTACTCGATCTTGATCTCCCGGTCCGGGTCGATGTGCTTGATGGCCTCCACCACCGCGGCGGCCACGCCGCCGCCTACAGCAAAGCCGCGGCCCATGCCGCTGCCCTCGTCCATATCGTCCTCCGGGTTGGCCTTGAGGGCGGCGAAGTCGATGCTCGCCGCATCAAAGATGCCCAGGAGCTCTTCGAAGGTCAGCACATAGTCCACATCGGAGCGGACTGTGCGCCGGTTGGCCTCCAGCTTTTTGGCTGAGCACGGCCCGATAAAGGCGATCTTGGCGTCGGGATGATCCTTTTTCACCATGCGGGCAGTAATGACCATGGGTGTCAGGGCCATGGAGATATAGTCCGCAAACTCCGGATACAGCTTCTTGGCCATGACGCTCCAGGCAGGGCAGCAGCTGGTGCCCATCCAGGGCTGCTTCGCCGGCACCTCCTCCAGGAAGTCCTCGGCCTCCTGCACGGTGCACAGGTCCGCGCCGATGGCCACCTCCACAACATCGTAGAATCCCAGAACCTTCATGGCGGCGTTGAGCTTGGCGGGGGTGGCGTCCTTGCCGAACTGGCCAACAAAGGCTGGGGCCACGCAGGCGATGACCTTCTCGCCCCGGCGCAGGGCCTGGCCCAGCTGGTAGATTTGGCTCTTGTCGGCGATGGCGCCGAAGGGGCAGTTCACCAGGCACATGCCGCAGGAGACGCATTTGTCATAGTTGATTTTTGCCCGGCCCAACTCATCGGACTCGATGGCGTCCATGCCGCAGGCGGCGGCACAGGGGCGGTCAATCCGGCTGATGGCCCGGTAGGGGCACTGGTTATAGCACTTGCCGCACTTGACGCACTTGTCCTGGTCAATGTGGCAGTGCTTGTCCTTGTCCAGATAGATGGCGTCCTTGGGGCAGACGTTCATACAGGGGTGGGAGATGCAGCCCTGGCAGCTGTCCGTGATGCGGATCTGCTTGGGCGGGCAGGCGTTGCAGGCGTAAGGGATGATGTTGACCAGGGGGTTCTGGTAGTGCTCCTGGAACTTCTCGGCCCACTGGATGTCCTCGCTGATGGGCGTGGCGTCTCCGGCGTAGCGCATGTTCAGTCCCATGGCCAGACGCACCCGCTCCTCTACGATGGCCCGCTCCAGGAACACATCGTGGCGGTGATGGGCCACGTCGCCCTGGATCATTTTATAGGGGATCTGGTCAGCCTGGCGGGGATCGCTGCCCTCAAAGGCCAGACGGGCGACCTCCTTAAATACGGTGCGGCGAATATCGTCTACCGCGCTGTGAACTCCTCGCATAGTTCATTCCTCCATGTTCCCCGGGCGGCATCTTCGTCCCGGAACCTGTCTATGGCGCCATTATATATAATTCCCCGGACTTTTGCAAGGACATCTTCCAGGAAACGCCGGAAAACGCTGGCGTTCTGCCGCATCAGGCCGCGGAAAAATCCCGCGGGGCAAACAAACACGGCGGTGCGCCCGCTGCCCGGATCCGCACCGCCGTGTTTGGAGAGAAAAAAGAAATGAGAGGGAGTTTGTCCTCCTTGGAGGATGGGATCATCATAACCGGAAAATATGAAGAGATTCCTGAATTTTTTTGAACATTCTGTAAATATCGATATCTGGGGACCTCTGCCCGCTCCGGTTTTCTCCCACGGCGCTTTGACCTGGCCGGCAGGTTTGCTGTGTCACGCCCCGTCCCTCTCCTTAGACAGCGGCTCCGCCGTCGTCCTCCACGATCTCCGAAACAGACTGCCCCTCCGTCAGCCACAGCAACAAAAAGCCCAGCAGGGTAACCGCGCCGCCGGCGTACAGCAGCAGGGCGGACAGACTATCGCTGTCCGCCAGGGCCGCCATGCACAGCGCCGCGGCCGCGCCGGCGTAGGGGGCAAACCGGCGGCGCTTGACAGCGTGATAGGCAAAAGAGGACAGACGGTAAAAGGCCAGCGTCATAAAGGTCAGGGCCAGGATCTCCAAATAATAGGCCTGGAGCGCCGGATTCACAGAGTCCACCCGGTAGGCCAGCACCAGCCGCGCCACCATGCACACCGGGGGAATGAGCAGCAGGGCGGGGCTGGCAGTCCTGGGCCGGACGCCGGGCCGGCGGCGGCAGCAGGCGGCGGCGGGGAAGAGGCTCACGGCGGCAGTCAGCACCAGCGCCCCCGCCAGCACCCGGGCCCTGGGGGTGAGGGTGAGTCCGGAGGCCGCGCCCCAGGCGGACCAGACCACGGCGGGGCCGTCCGGACCGCCCACGCTCTCCAGCGCGCTCAGCAGGGAGGCGCCGGCCGCGATGTCCAGTGCGCCGGAGAGGGCCATGAGGAAGATGCCCATGACGGGCAGTGCCACAAGTCCGGCGTTCCCGGTGCGGAAATCCTCAGGAAAGAAGGGGCCGTCCTCATTCTCCGTAGGCAGCAGCCTGGTCAGAAGGAGCAGCACCGCAGCCAGAACCGCCAGAAGCGCCATCAGCGCCAGCCCCGGGGCATTCCCGGAGACGGGCAGCCCTGTGGCGGCCTCAAAGCCTGTCTTATTTTGCAGCAGCCGCAGCACCAGGGCGGCGGCGCCCCCCGCCGCGGCGGCCAGGGGAAGCAGGAGTTGCTTTTTCATACACAAAATCCTTTCGGATAAAAAAGTCATCTGGAAGTATATCACGGATTCAAACATTTAGCAACAATGAAAAATTATACGAAAGCGTCCAACTGGGCATTTTATCATCCGGGATTCTGGTTTTGCGGCCCCTGCATAAAATCTGCGAAGAGGACGCCTCCCGATCGTGTTCTCTTCTGTCTTTTGTGCTGTTGGCATGGAGGTCCTTCCCTTTTGCCAAACCGTTTTGACAGTCAAAACCGGCCATGGTATAATTGAACCGGCAAATCATGCTCTATGGAGGAGACCGCAGAAAATGGATTATCAAATCATTCGGCTCACAGATCAACCCGAAATAAAGGAGCAGGCCGCATTGTGGTTTCATCAAAAATGGAAAATTCCATTTGAGGCATATATGGAGAGTATGGAAGACTGCCTTTTACAAAAATCCCCGATTCTCCAATGGTATGTCACGATGGAAGGAAACCGGATTATTGGGGGATTAGGCGTTATTGAAAACGATTTTCACAGCCGAAAAGACCTTACCCCGAATGTTTGTGCAGTATATACCGAAGAGGACAGGCGCTGTAAAGGAGTTGCCGGCGCTTTATTGAGTTATGTATGCGGCGATATGAAAAATAAAGGGATTGATACCCTGTATCTTCTGACAGACCACACTTCTTTTTATGAATGTTACGGTTGGGAATTTTTTTGTATGGTACAGGGCAATGGCGAGCTTCATATGTCAAGAATGTATATCCATGGAGAATGACAAATTTTGATTGGCCGGGGAACTGTCCGTGACCGATGGCTCCCCGCCTTGGATATTTGTAAAGGATTCCGAACGCCTGACATCAGCGGCACGAAAGTGAAAGAGGACCGGCACGATGGGCCGCTTCGCCCATTGCTCTAAGAAGCCGCACCAGTTTTCCCCGGCACGTATCCCCGCGGCCAAAATCGCCGGCGGCTGCCTTGGAGTGTATTTTATTCAAGAGACCTTAGAAATCTTGAAACACAAACCGTACCCGCGGTTTGCCCTGCCGGCGGGGATTTTGGCCCGCAGGTCTGTATCCTTTGGCGGTTGGAACAGCTTCTTAAATTCCCTTCCGGCGCATAAAGTAATGGGAAGGACAGGCCCCGGCGGCCTTTGACAAAGGAGGAACCCTATGAGACGGAGAAATCAGGTCCGGCAGAGCGTCGCCGTTTCGGCGGCGCTGCTGGCGGCGCTGTTTGTTTTGCCCCTGCTGGTGGTGGCGCCTTTTCGCACAGCCCTCTTCGGGCGGGAGACCCCGGTGGACGAGACAGAGGGCCAGCCCTTTGTCAGCGGCCAGCTGGACGGGGAGTCCGCTCTGCGGGTTTTGGACGGAGAGACGGTGCTGGAGATGGACCTGGGGGAGTATCTTCTGGGCGTGGTGCGGGCGGAAATGCCCGCCTCCTTCCACCCCGAGGCGCTGAAGGCCCAGGCGGTGGCGGCCCGGACATACACGCTGTATAAGCTCCAGACCGGCGGAAACCACGGCGATGCCGCCGACATCTGCACAAACCCCACCTGCTGTCAGGCCTATATCGGCGAGGAGCGGGCCAGGGCCAACTGGGGCGAGAACGCCGGCGCCTATGAGAAAAAGATCGAAGAGGCCGTGGCGGGCACCGACGGGCAGGTGATCCTCTACGGCGGCGTGCCGATCCTGGCGGTGTTCCACTCCTCCTCCGCGGGGCTGACCCGGGCGGCGGGGGAGGTGTGG
>NZ_CAJULS010000049.1 GCF_910587525.1 uncultured Oscillibacter sp.
GGACGATGGCCTTGGGCAGACGGAACTCGGGGATGCCGTACACCAGCACGCCGCCGGCCAGGTGCAGGGCCTCGAACACAGTGACCTCATACCCCTTCCGGGCCAGGTCCCCGGCGCAGGTGAGGCCCGCAGGGCCGGAGCCGACGACGGCCACGCGGTGGCCGTTGGAGGCGGGCTTCTCCGCGGCGGCGGAGGCGTGGGCGTTGTGCCAGTCGGCCACGAACCGCTCCAGGCGGCCGATGCCCACGGGATCGCCCTTCTTGCCCCGGACGCAGTACTTCTCGCACTGGCTCTCCTGGGGGCAGACCCGGCCGCAGACGGCGGGCAGCGCACTTGTGGCGGCGATGATCTGATAAGCGGACTCAAAGTCGCCCTTGGCCACCTCCTGGATAAACTCAGGGATATGTACCATGACCGGGCAGCCGGTCATGCAGGGCTTGTTCTTGCAGTTGAGGCACCGCTGTGCCTCATCCAAGGCCTGGGCTTCGGTATACCCCAGGGCAACCTCCTCAAAGTTCTTATTGCGGACGTTGGGATCCTGGGAGGGCATGGGGTTTTTCTGTAAAGACATATTGGCCATGATTATTCGGCCTCCTTCTTGAACAGGTTGCAGGTTTCCTCGTACTTGTGCTTCTCAAAGGGCACATACATCTGGTTGCGCTTCACAGCCAGGTCCCAGTCCACCTTGTGGCCGTCAAAATCCGGGCCGTCCACGCAGGCAAACTTCATCTCGCCGCCAACGCTCAGGCGGCAGCCGCCGCACATGCCGGTGCCGTCGATCATGATGGGGCTCATGGACACGGTGGTAGGCACGCCGTAAGGCTCCGTGGTCTTGCAGACGAATTTCATCATAATCATGGGGCCGATGGCGAAAATCTCGTCATACTGGTTGCCCTCGTCCAGCAGCTCTTTCAGGGCCTCGGTGACAAGGCCCTTGCGGCCGTAGGAGCCGTCGTCGGTGCAGATAACCAGCTTGTCGCTGGACTTCTTGAAATCCTCCTCCAGAATCACCAGATCCTGGCTCTTAAAGCCCACCACAGCGTGGACCTCGGCCCCGTCGTCGTGGAACTTTTTCAGCACGGGGTACGCAATGGCGCAGCCGACGCCGCCGCCCACCACGCACACCTTCTTCTTGCCGGCAGTCTCGGTGGGCTTGCCCAGGGGGCCCACAAAGTCCTGAAGGCAGTCGCCCTCGTTCAGGTGGCGGAGCTTCTCGGTGGTGGCGCCCGCCGTCTGGACGATGATGGTGACGGTGCCCTTCTCCGGATCGTAGTTGTTGATAGTGATGGGGATGCGCTCGCCCTTCTCGTCCACCCGCAAAATGATGAACTGGCCGGGCTGGGCCTTTTTGGCGATCAGCGGTGCCTTGATCTCATACAGCGTCACGGTCGGCCGCAGGGCCTCTTTTCTTACGATCTCATACATGTTGCTTCCTTCTTTCCACATCTTCGGATGTTCGGATTTGCACAGCTTAGTTCTCTTTCCTCAGATACACTTTTTCTATTTTACACGAACCGCGGCAAGCCGTCAATCGCTTTCCGTCCGAAGCGGGAAAAAAACGTCCTTTTACTTTTCGTGTTGATGAGTTTTAGCACCGGCGATGTCACGAAGTCCCTTTTCAGATTGGTGCTGCTCAACACCCTTTTGCTAAACCATTCGTCAAAATATCAAAAGCGGACAGTCAGCTTTGAAATGCAACTGCCCAATAACTGAAAATTTTATTCCAAAGCCGCAAGATCTGACCGCTCATCGGTTATGCCCCTGCAACTGCTTTTTATGCTCCCAGCATTTGATAACATCCTTTAAAGAGTTGCCCTGATTATCTGCAAAGAAATCCCGAATATATATTAAGTATATGTTTTCATTGCTTATGCAACCTATTTTCGACAGTTAGTTTTGTAGTGGCGGCATTGTAATAAATTCCCATTGCCGGGAGGTTATCCATGATGGATAACCTCCTATTCAGTCATTTTGACGAAAGGTGGCATTTCTCAACACAAAAGGTAAAAAGGGGGAAAAGCCATCCCTTTTTCCAAAGCTGTTTTGATTTGACTTTCCCAAGGGGCCGTGTTATCCTGACAAAAAGCAAAGGGAGGAGTGTTCCTATGGAATTGAAAGACACAAAGACAGCCGAGAATCTCCGCAAAGCGCTGGCCGGAGAGTCCATTGCCCGCAACAAATACACCTATTTCGCGCAGGCGGCCCGGGCCAACGGAGACGATGAGGTTGCCGCCGCCTTTGAGCAGATGGCAGTCAATGAGATGATGCACGCCAGGTTCTGGTACGAGCATCTGTTCGGGCGTCCCTCAGAGACAAAGGCGTGCCTGACGCAGGCGGCGCAGGGCGAGTACAGCGAGTGGCACAACATGTACCCGGAATTCGCCCGGCAGGCCCGGGAGGATGGCCTGGAGGAACTGGCTGCTATGTTTGAGAAAGTGGCGGCTATTGAGCAGAGCCATGAGCAGAGATTTCTGAACCTGCTTGCCAAAATGGGCGCGGCGCCGGAGCCCCCGCAGCCGCAGTCGGGTTGGCGGTGTCAATTCTGCGGCGCGGTTTTTCAGAGCCGGCCCGATGTGTGCGACACCTGTGAGGCGATTGGGGCGTTTGAATATTTTGACAATGGAAAATGAACATACGGGGAGCGCAGCCCAGGACCATTGGCGGGCAGGCGGCTCTGAGGCCGGAGCCTTTGAAAGCGCCCGGTCTGTCCGCAGATTCTCCCCGGTCCCTTGGTCCAGAGGCGATTTTCGCTTCTGGACCGTTTGATTCCCGGAGCAGCTCCCTCTGCACAGCCCTTGACCGGCACAGCCCGCCGGGCCCCATCCGGATGCGGCTTTTCCGGCCTGCCTATCCGGCCTCCGCCGGTTGTAAACAGGGGTTTCCGCGCTTCCCTCAGAGCAGAGTAAACCGCCGCCCCTCGGAGCGGACCACGCCCTCCTCCCGCAGCCGCTTCAGCTCCCGCATCATGGCGCTGCGGTCCGTGGCGATGTAATCCGCCAGCACACTGAGGGAGAAGGGCAGGGTAAAGCTGGCCCCTCCGGTACGGCCGGCCAGCTGCCGGAAATAGCACAGCAGCTTTTCCCGGATAGAACGGCGGGAGAGCACATCGATCCGCTCCGACAGCGCCTGAGCCTTGCTGGCCATCAGGCGCAGCATGTTCTGCACCAGAGCACTGTGATAGGCGCAGGCATTCTCGCACCGCCGGAGGATATGGGGATAGTCGATAAAGAGCACCTCGCAGGGGGCGCGGCACACCACCTCCAGGCTGTCTCCCGCTGAGCCGGCAAAGGCCAGATCCCGGCCAAACACGCCTCCAGGGCCCAGCTCCTCCATCACGGTGGCCACGCCCTCCTCATCAATGCGGATCAGCGCAGCCGTCCCCCGCTCGACAATACCCACGTCATTCCGCTGGGCATCCCCAAAGTCATAGATCAATTCGTCGCTTTGATAGGACCGCCCCACCGCCTGAAAGCAGGGCAGCATCTTCCGGTACTCCTCATAGCTGATATCCTGAAACAGCGGGCTCTTTTCCAACTCCTGCGGAGCCAGCATATCCCTCTCTCCTCTCTGTGTTGCATATACGACACTCTTATCATACCAGCATCCGGCAGAAATGTAAAGGTCAATCTTTCCCCGCAAGATTTAAGGCAAATTTCACAATTTGTTCATCAAAATAAAAAAGCTCTCTTGTATACTATAACCAGCAAAATACCCATAAGTTGCCACTCACCTCAGGCGGGACCGCCCGCCGCCAGCGAGAAACGAGGCTATTATGAATATCGCTTACTTTCTGCTCCCCAAAAGCCGTACCGCCTATCTCTATGACGACTATACCGTCCGTCAGGGATTGGAGAAAATGCGGTATCACGGATACGCGGCCATCCCCGTTATCTCCCGCGGCGGAAAATACGTGGGCACCGTCAGTGAGGGGGATTTTCTCTGGTGCCTGCTCTCCGAGGAGGGCGGCCGCCACGCCACCCGCAGTCTGAAGGATCTGGAAAAACTCCATGTGCGGGATCTCCTCTGCGAGGACAGCGCACCCCCGGTGGGCATCACCGTCAGCATGGAAGAACTGCTCACCAGCGCCATGAATCAGAACTTTGTCCCCGTGGTGGACGATCTGGAAAATTTCATTGGCATCATCACCAGAAAAGACATCATCCGCTATTTTGCCGAGCAGAACAATCCGGCGGCCCTCACCCAGCGTATGCGGAAGATCGTATGATATAGTTGAAGCACTTGAAACTCCGCAACTTGCGGATGTTCAACCAGCGGGGCGAAGCCCCGCTGGACGGGCATTGCCCGTGTGCCTCAACTATGAAATCAAACACACGCCCGCTTATGCGGGCTCTGGCGGCAGTTTTACTGCCGCCAGGTTGAAAAGAATCAGAATGATTCTTTTCAAGTGTGCTGACTATAAAAGGCGAAGGCCGGCAGGGCTGTGCCCTGCCGGCCTTTTTATGTCCGCTCACCCGTTTTGGGCGTCGATCTTCTCTTTCAGCTCGTTGAGGTAGACCCAGCGCTCCGTCTTCTCCTCCAGCGCCGCCTCCAGGACAGTCTGCCGGTCCTGCAGTTCCTGCAGCTTCAAATAGTCGCTGCCGCAGCGGTCCTGGTCCACCCGGCAGGCCGCCAGCGCCTCCTCCAGGGCCGCCAGCTCGCCGTCGATGGCGTCAAACTCCTGCTGCTCCCTGTAGGTGAATTTCAGCTTCCGCTCCCGGGGGCGTTCCCCCGCCGGGCGGGGCTTTTCCGCCTCTCCGGGGGCCGCCTCCTCCGGCTGGCGCTTCTTCGCCCAGTCGGACCAGTTGCCGGTGAAACGCAGCACCTGTCCGTCCCGCACCTCAAAGATGGACTCCGCCAGCTTGTCCAAAAAGAAGCGGTCATGGGACACCGCCAGAATGGGACCGGGAAAGCTCTGGAGGTAATCCTCCAGAATGGAGAGCGTGGTTACGTCCAGGTCATTGGTGGGTTCGTCCAGCAGCAGCACGTTGGGCGCCGCCATCAGCACAGAGAGCAGATACAGCCGCCGCCGCTCCCCGCCGGAGAGCCGCCCGATTGGCACAGACTGCAAATCTCCGGGGAAGAGGAACCGCTCCATCATCTGATTGGCAGAGATAATCCCCTCGCCGGTTTTAACTTCGTCGGCAATCGAGTGGATAAAGTCGTACACCCGCCGGTTCAGATCCAGCTCCCGGCCCTCCTGAGAGAAGTGTCCAATCTTCACCGTGGCCCCGGTTTCCACCTCTCCGGAATCCGGGGCCAATTCCCCGGAGATCAGATGCAGCAATGTGGACTTTCCCGCTCCGTTGCAGCCCACAATGCCGATGCGGTCTCCCCGCAACAGGTTGTAGGAAAAGCCCTGGATGACCGCGCGGCCGCCGTAGCCCTTGGACACGTCCCGCAGCTCGATGAGCTTTTTCCCCAGCCGGCTGGAGGCCGCCGCCATCCGCACGGCCTCATCCGTCTCCGGCGCCTCCTGATTCAACAGATTTTCATATCGCTGGATGCGCTCTTTGGACTTGGTGGAACGGGCCTTGCAGCCCCGCATGATCCACTCCCGCTCACGGCGGAGGACGGACTGCCGTTTGCGCTCGGAGGCCTCCGCCATAGCCGCCCGTGCCTCCCGCAGCTCCAGGTATTTGGAGTAGTTGGCCTCGTAGTGGTACAGCTTCCCCCGGCTCAGCTCGGTGATGTGGTTCACCACCCGCTCCAGAAAGTAGCGGTCATGGGTTACCATCACCAAACCTCCGTGAAATTTCCGCAGCCACTCCTCCAGCCAGGCCACCATCTCGCTGTCCAGATGGTTGGTGGGCTCGTCCAGCACCAGCACGTCCGCCGGGTGGATCAGCGCCGCCGCCAGGGCCGCCCGCTTTCTCTGGCCGCCGGAGAGGCTGCCCACCCTCTGGTCATAGTCCGGCAGGCCCAGCCGGTTCAGCATGGACTTGGCCTCATACTCGTTCAGCGCCCGGAACTCCGCCGGGAAGTGGAGAAAGACCTGCTCCAAAACGGTAGCACCGTCCTCCATCACCGGGTTCTGGGACAGGACGCTCACCTGGATGTTGGGATTGCGGGCGATGGAGCCGGCGTCCGCCTCCAGGGTCCCCGCCAGCACCTTTAAAAAGGTGGATTTGCCGGTGCCGTTGATGCCGATGATACCGGTCTTGTCCCCTTCGTTCAAGTAAAAATTCACATCGTCCAGCAGCTGGCGGCTGCCGAAGTTGATGGAGAGATGTTCCGCGGATAGCAGCATGGGCGGACCTCCTGCGTCTTAAAATATCTAGCGTTCCCTTTGGAACGTGCTGCCTCTGTTCTTTTCAAAATCCACTGGATGGAAATTTTTCGGACAGCCGCGGCGGCTGTCCGGCAGATCGGAAACCCCGGCAGTTACAGCAGGTAGTTGTTTTCCCTGTTTGCGACCCGCAGGCCAGCTAATTTATATGTCGCGTATCCTCCGGCGACCAAAGGCTCCCTTTTGCAGATTTCCTCCGCCTCTTCACGGCTCTCCGCTCTCAGGATATACATCCCCGCCATTCCCGGATACCCCTGAAACACACCGCAGATTTCCAGCTTCCCCTGGTCGTCCAGCTCTCTGATGTTCTCAACATGCTCTGTGACTACCTTTTTCGTTATCCGGTTATAGGTCTTAGTCTTCTCGATCATCATCATGTACATCAATTTTTCCATACAGGTCCCTCCCTTTCGGTTTCCAAATAATCCGCGCGAATTTATATCTCATCTTAGTAAAAATATCTGCTTACAGCGTCCCGATGACGCGGTTGAGACGCTCCACGTCCCGGGGGCTGATCTTCAGCGTCACCAGGGCGTCCCCGGTCCCGCCGTAGATGTAGTCATACCGTAACAGCGAGCTGTCAAAAATGCAGTCCAGGCCGTGGCCGATCAGAGGGATGGTCCCCACCTGATAGCCGGTCTCCTGCAGCACCTTTTTCCGGTCCGCCATTTTCAGCCTGGAGAATCCGAACTGACATTTCATGGCCTCAAAATCCATCCGCCCCCGGTTGGCCGAGAGCGTACAGGCGGCCAAGCCGCCCTCATGCTGCAAAATAAATGTGGGCGCGGCCTTTTGGATATCGTAATATGGCTCCGCATCCGCCGCTGAGAGGATCGGGGCATCCTGACGGATCAGCTGGAAATCAGCCTCCGCCTCCCGCAATACCTGCTCCAGTTCCTGCACAGAATACATTGCACACCGCCTTTTTTACATTATTCCTCTGATATCGGCGCACTTGCCCGCCCTCTGGCGGCCCGCCGTCAAAACCACATGGCTCTTTCCTCCCGGAAGCGGGGCTCCGGTCCCTCCCGGTAGGGGTCATAGCGGCTTTCATTACAGCCGAACTCCTTCAAAGCACAGATCCTGCCCTCCTGCGTCCAGCAAATCAAGGTTATCCCTTCAAAGCGCTCCTCCCGCCCGTCGTCCATGGCATTGCGGAAAACCCATTCCACTGCGGTCTGGTCCCCCCTGTGAAAGAACTGGCGGATGTCCCACACCAGTACCGTTCCCCGGGTATTCCACTCCTCAAACCAGTGCCGGATCTTCTCCGCCCCGTGGTACTCCGGCCCCCAGCTCTCCGCGTAGACCGCGTCCCCGGTGAAAATCTCCGTGATCCCCAGGTCCTTTTTCCGCAGCCACATCTCAAACCACAGCCGGACAATCCGTTCCCTCTCCTCCATAAAGGCCGCCTCCTTTTTGCCCATCATACCACAAAGCGGCGCCCGCCGCAAGGGAGCGGGGGAGTGTCCTCTTCGCGGATTTTATGCAGGGGCCGCAAAACCAAAATTGCGGATGATAAAATGCGCAGTTGGACACTTCCAGAGAGAGGCAGGGCTTGAATCAGGCGGCAGGACATGGTAAAATCAGAACAACTTCCCGCCCGGCGGGGCGGACTTTATCATTCAGGAGGTTTTATGGCATTTTTTCTGCTGATTCCCTTTTTCCTGATCCGTTTTGGTCTGCTGGCCGTTCTGAATCAGAACGCCCTTCCCCGGGCAGCCCACTTTCCGCCGCTCCAGGGCCAGGAGAGAGCGGCATACTGGATATATCAGCTCTCTAACACGGCAGTCATCCTGCTTCCCCTCCTTCTGCACGTCCGGACGCAGCCGTCCTCACTCTTTTTTACCGGGGCCGCGCTCTACGCCGCAGGGCTTTTTCTGCTCACGGTCTCAGTGGCAAACTTTGCCGCTCCTTCGGGCAGCGGCGTAAATCAAAGCGGCCTGTACCGCCTGTCCCGGAATCCCATGTATGTATCCTATTTTCTCGTGTTCCTGGGCTGCTCCCTGCTTACCCAGTCCCGGCTCCTGCTGGGCCTGATCCTGGTCTTTCAGATTTCGGCCCACTGGATCATCCTGGCGGAAGAGCGCTGGTGCGCCGGGCAGTTCGGCGAGGCCTACCTCCAGTACAAGCGGCAAGTCCGCCGCTATCTTTGAGAGGAGGCGCTTCCTCTGGAACGTATCGATCACACCATCTCTCCGGCAGAGGACGGCGCCACTGTCCGACACATCCTCAAGGCGGTACTCCACTTCTCCTCCCACGCCGTCGCCCGCCTCACCCGGGTGGAAGGCGGTATCTTGGTCAACGGCATCCACGCCCGGACGGTGGATCTGCTCTGCGCCGGGGACGTGCTGTCTGTGGAGACCGGGGACCACCGCCTGCCCAAGACCGCCATTACCCCCGGCAACTGGCCCCTTCCCGTGGTTTGGGAGGATGGCCACTTGCTGGTGGTTAACAAGCCAGCGGGAATGACGGCCCACGCCTCCAATTTTCTGCCGGACACTCCCACCGTGGCGGGAGCCCTGGCCTGGACCCGGGGGGCGGACTTCCTTTTCCATCCTGTAAACCGGCTGGACAAAGGCACCACCGGACTGATGGTCATCGCCAAGAGCGGTTACGTCCACGATCTCCTTCGCCGCGCCCTCCACACGGACCGCTTTTGCCGGGAGTACCGGGGCGTCTGCGTGGGCCGCCCGGAAACGGATCGGGGAACCGTGGACGCCCCCATTGGGCGGGACAAGACCTCCGCCGTAGCCCGAATGGTCCGGCCTGACGGCGCGGCGGCGGTATCCCACTACCAGGTATTGGAGACGCAAAACGGGCTCACTCTCTTAAAGCTGATACCGGAGACCGGCCGCACCCACCAGCTGCGCGTCCACATGGCCTCCATCGGCTGTCCCCTGGCGGGGGACTGGCTCTACGGCACCGAGGACCCATCCCTCATTTCCCGTCCGGCCCTTCACTCCTACGGGCTGCGGCTGGTCCACCCCGTCACCGGGGAGCTCCTGCGGCTCAAGGCGGATCTGCCGGAGGATATGGCACTGCTTCTCAACTCTTAACAGTTAATAAGGAGGACAAACCAATGCTAACCTGGAACGTCACCTATCACACCAAGCCCGGCCAGCGAACAGCCTTTTACGAAGCCCTTACCAGTCTGGGCGTTCGGGACAACTCTCTCCAGGAAGAGGGCAACGTCAAGTACGACTACTACTTCGATGCCCAGGACCCCAACGCGCTACTGCTGGTGGAGACCTGGACAGAGCCCGCGCTCCAGGAGGCCCACTGCCAGACAGAGATCTTTGCCAAACTTCAGGTGCTGAAAGTCAAGTTCTGCGCCGATGTCACCATTGACAAATTCAATTACTGAGGAGGCGGGTATGGGCGAACGCATGAAAAATATCGTCAAGGGCGAGGCGTTGCGTCTGGACGGCCTGATTGCCTATCAGGAGGGGCAGGTGGTCAGCCGGACCCTGGCCCAGAATCCCCACGTGAGCCTGACCCTCTTCGCCTTTGAAAAGGGGGAGGAGATCAGCACGCACGCCTCCGGCGGCGACGCCCTGGCGACGGTGCTGGAAGGCACGGGCCGCTTTACCGTGGGCGGAGAGCCCCACATCCTCCGGCAGGGAGAGAGTCTGGTCATGCCGGCCAATATCCCCCATGCTGTGTACGGTGCGGAGCGGTTCAAGATGCTTTTGACAGTCGTATTTTGACCAGCCAAAATAGGACCCGGCGGCTCCTGCCGCCGGGTCCTATTTTTAGAAGCTGTATTCACAGGCGTTGAACGCCGTCCGGACAGGTCTTTTCGCGCTGTTCTTCGTTAAATTTTCTTGAAATATATCCTATTCCCCACCTATGAATACAGCCTCCTATTGCTCAAATCTGCGCCGAAGCTCTGCCTCCGTCACGGCGTAGCCTCGCTCCGCCCAGGGGTCCGCAGTGCGCTCCTCCGGGAGCGGTTCCCCCCGCCGGGCATAGACAGCGGCAGCCATAGCCTCCAGCAGCTTCGGATTTTTCACCAACAGCGGGCCGGTAAGCTGGGAGGCAAAGACGTTCTTCCAATGGAAGCCCTCCGGGCTCCTGGCTCCCTCATTGCCAAAGCCAAACTCCACTGAGGTCAGCAGGGGCGTCTCCACACCGGTAACGGCGCCGCACTTGTTCATAAACCCCACCACGGCCTCCGGGAAGAGGTCCGTGCGGCCATAGACATCCTCCACCATCCGCCGCTCTCCATGGACTGCGGAGAAGCCCGCCAGGCCAATGCCGGCGAAGACAGTCCCGTCGGCCACCGTGATGCGCTCCCCCAGCAGCTCCATAGCAGTGCCGGCGAAGAGCATGGCGGCGCCGTCCTCTGCCAGGGCCTTTACGGCCCCGCCGAACCGGGCGAAGTTCTCCATAGCGGCCCGGGCCGCCCGTTCTGTGCCCGCGCCCATATAGAGGAAGTCCGCGCCGGACAGGTCCGCGTTCTCCCCAAGGCCCACTGTCTCCACAGTGACGCTGTTCCCCAGCCGCTCCAGATACCGTTTCAAAACAGTGACGTTGGCATAGCTGCCGTAGAGACTCATCAGATCCGGGTAAAAATGGATGAATCGAAGCTCCATGGTCATCCCTCCCTTTCCACGTGAGAGAGCAGCTTGTCCCGGTCGGAGAAACAGGTCACCACGTACAGCTCCCCGCCTTCGCCATCCCGCAGCTCCGCCGCGGCAGCGGCGATATCCGGCTGGACATGCCAGTTTTTCAGCTCCGTATAGAAAAACCGTTCCGCCAGGTCATTACAGTACCGCCCGGAGAGGACGATTTCCTTTACATGAGGCACATTCAGCTGGCCAAAGTCGATGTCCCACAGCCAGCTGGTCTCGCTGGTGAAATACTTCCGGCTCACCGCGTCCACAATCACCAGTACCACACAGTCCTCCTTCGAGGCTGCAATATAGCGGAGGTTGGTGTCGTAGGCGATGGAGTTCTCGTGCTTGCTGGTGAGCAGGGTGCCGTGACGGTCTCCCAGACGGAAGGCCTGCATCCGGCCGTTTTTCAGCAGGTAGCGGCTCAACACACCGGCGGCGGTCTCTGCCGCCGCGCCGGCACGGCGGCAGACAGCGTAGGCCGCCAGAATATTGTAAACGTTGTAAATGCTGCGGAAGGCCAGCTCCACAGTAACGGCGCCATCGATGGTCAAAACGCCCTTCTCCAGGTCCACCGCGGTGGCGGTGTAGTCCGTGACAGGCTTTTGATGGCCGCACTTCATGCAGCGGTAGGCGCCGATGTGGTTGTAGTGGACATAGCTGTACTCCATGGGGCCGTGACATACCGGGCAGTATGCCCCGTCGTGATACATGCCGGAGGGGGCGTCCGTGGAGATGGCGCACCGGTCCAGGCCGAACCACTTCACCTTCTCGTGTCCCCGGGCAAAACAGCTGGAGAGGGGATCGTCGGCATTTAAGATCAGTTCGGTCTCCGGGTGAATTGCAGGCAGAATGGCGTCGTAGACCCATTCCGGATGACCGTTGCGGGTCAGCTGGTCCCGGTAGAGATTGGTGATGACGAACTCCGTGGGGTGAAACCAGCGGAAGCTGTGCCGGGCATAGCGCTCATCGCTCTCCAGCAGCAGCACGTCCGCCCGGACCCTCCCTCCCAGGGTGGCGTGGGTCAGAATCAGCGTGGCGACACCCTCGATCTGATTGGAGCCCTCCTCGTTGTAGATGACGTGCTTCCCGTCCGCCCGGAGGATGGCGGCGATCATCTCCACCGTAGAGGTCTTGCCGTTGGAGCCGGTGACGGCGATGATGTGCGCGGGCAGCTCCACCTGGGACAGGATGTCCGGGCAGACCTTCAGCGCCAGCTTTCCCGGCAGGGAACTGCCCTTGCCCACCAGTTTCCCGGCGAAGCGGCCCAGCTTGCACAAAACGATGGCCAGAAGTTTTCTCACCGTCTTCTTCTCTCCCCTTCAAACTTCTCCCGCAGCTCCGCAAAGGCGCGTATGGGGGCGCCGTCGGCGTTCTGGAACTTCATAGGCAGGGCAAAAAACAGAAAGTCCTTCCGCTCCCGCACTTTTTCCAGGCACAGATTTTCCAGAATCACCTGGTCAGCCTTCATCAAAATGGTATGTACCGTGGAAGGGCCGCTGAGCCGGTCCACGCTGAGAGCGTCGGTCCCCACACCCTTGAGGCCGCATGAGACCAGATAGTGGGCCGCCTCCTCGTCGGGAACGGGATAGGTATCTTCCAGAAACGCCTCCGTCCCCCAGCGCGCCTCCCAGCCGGTGTAAAAGAGGATGTAGTCCGCACAGTAGATATCGTCGTGGTGGGAGCGGAGGAACTCCGCTGTAATCACGGGACCCACTCCGGACACATCCAGCGCCGTAGCCCGGCCGGAGAACTGGGACATGGGCATCTCGTCCAGGCTCCGCCCGTCCCGCAGCAGGTGGGAGGGCGCGTCCATATGGGTGCCGGTGTGAGAGCAGAGGGAGAATTGGGTGGTGCGGCAGCCGTCCTTTGTGATGGTAGAACCCTTGGAAATGACGGGGGCCGGGTCTCCGGGATGGACAGGAATCTCCTGGGTGATGGTGTGGGTCATGTCGATCAGCATGTGGCCGCGCTTCCTTTCCTTATCAATATAGACAGATTTTCACATTGTCAGACACTCAGCATTTTTTTCAGATACCGGCCGGTGTAGGATGCCTCGCAGGCGGCCGTCTCCTCCGGCGTACCGGTGACCACCACGCCGCCGCCGCCGTCGCCCCCCTCGGGCCCCAGGTCGATGAGGTGGTCGGCGCACTTGATTACATCCAGATTATGCTCAATAACCACTACGGTATTGCCGCTGTCCACCAGCCGCTGGAGCACCTCCAGCAGCTTTCGCACATCGTCGGTGTGGAGGCCTGTGGTAGGCTCGTCCAGAATATAGATGGTCTTTCCGGTGGCAATCTTGCTGAGCTCTGTGGCCAGCTTCACCCGCTGGGCCTCGCCGCCGGAGAGCTCCGTGGAGGGCTGGCCCAGCTTCACGTACCCAAGCCCCACATCCTGAAGGGTCTGGAGTTTTTTGCGGATCTTGGGCAGGGCGGAGAAGAACTCGAGTGCCTCGTCCACGGTCATCTCCAGCACCTCGGCGATATTTTTGCCCTTGTAGCGCACCTCCAGGGTCTCCCGGTTATACCGCTTGCCCTTGCAGACCTCGCAGGGCACGAAGATGTCCGGCAGGAAGTGCATCTCGATCTTTAAAACGCCGTCGCCGGAGCAGGCCTCGCACCGTCCGCCCCGGACGTTGAAGCTGAACCGGCCCGGACCGTAACCCCGGCTCTTGGCCTCCTGGGTGGAGGCGAAGAGGTCCCGAATGTCGTTGAAAAGGCCTGTATAAGTGGCGGGATTGGACCGGGGCGTCCGGCCGATGGGACTCTGGTCGATGTTGACCACTTTGTCCAGCGCCTCGATGCCCTCAATCCGCTCACATCTGCCGGGGTGGACCTTCATGCGCATCAGCTCCGCCCCCAGGCGCTTGAAGAGCACCTCGTTCACAAGGGAGGACTTGCCGCTGCCGGAGACGCCGGTGACCACGGTGAACACCCCCAGCGGAAACTCCACATCGATCTTCCGCAGGTTGTTCTCCGCCGCGCCCACAACTTTCAGGCACTTCCCATTACCGGTACGGCGCGATTCCGGAACGGGGATTTTTTTCTTCCCGGAGAGATATTGTCCCGTCAGGGAGCCGGGGCAGGCCATAACCTCCTCCGGCGTGCCCGCCGCGATAACCTGGCCGCCGTGAACGCCGGCGCCGGGCCCAATGTCGATGAGGTAGTCCGCGGCCCGCATGGTATCCTCGTCGTGCTCCACCACCAGCAGCGTATTGCCCAGGTCCCGGAGATTCTGGAGCGTGGCCAGCAGCTTATCGTTGTCCCGCTGGTGGAGGCCGATGGAGGGCTCGTCCAGTATATACAGCACTCCCATCAGAGAGGAGCCGATCTGGGTGGCCAGACGGATGCGCTGGCTCTCGCCGCCGGAGAGGGTTCCGGCGGACCGGCTCAGGGTCAGATAGCCCAGTCCCACGGACCGGAGGAACCCCAGCCGGGAGCGGATCTCCTTGAGAATCCGGTCCGCGATCAGGTGCTGCTGGTCCGTCAAGGTCAGTTTCTCCACCCAGTCCAGCCCGTCCAGGACGGACATTTGGGTGTAGTCGTAGATATTCCTGTCCCCCACAGTCACCGCCAGGGACTCTTTTTTCAGCCGCCGTCCTTTGCAGGCGGGACAGGGACACTCCGCCATCAGCTCCTCCAGCTCCTTTTTACTGGCGTCGCTCTGGGTCTCCTGATAGCGGCGCTGGATGTTGTTGCAGATGCCCTCAAAGGGCTGGTAGAGAACCCCCTTACCCCGGGGCTGGTCGTAGTAGAGCTCCAGCTCCTCCCCCTTGGTGCCGTAGAGGACGATGTTCCGCACCTCCTCGCTCAGCTCCTCCCAGGGGGCGGTGAGGGAGAAGCGGTACTTCTTCGCCAGGGCCTCGAAGTACATGCGGGAGATGCCGTCGGAGCAGATATTCCCCCAGCCGGAGGCCTGAATGGCCCCCTCCAAAATGGATTTCTTCCTATCCGGCACCACCAGGCTCTCGTCCACCTTCAGCTGGCTGCCCAGGCCCGTGCAGGTTGGGCAGGCGCCGAAGGGGTTGTTGAAGGAGAACATCCGGGGCGTCAGCTCCTCAATGGAGATGCCGCAGTCCTCGCAGGCGTAGTTCTGGGAGAACATCAGGTCCTGCTCCTCCCGCAGGAGGTTGACGATCACGGTGCCGCCGGAGAGGCCGGCGGCGGTCTCCACGCTGTCCGTCAGCCGCTGCTGGATATCCGGGCGGATGATGAGCCGGTCCACAATGATCTCGATGCTGTGTTTCTTGTTCTTCTCCAGCTTGATCTCCTCGTCCAGCTCATAGAGGTTCCCGTCCACCCGGGCCCGGACATAGCCGGAGCGCTTGGCGTCCTCGAAAACTTTTACATGCTCGCCCTTTTTGCCCCGGACGACGGGAGCCATCACCTGGATGCGGGTGCCCTCCGGCAGGGCGGTGACCTGGTCGATGATCTGGTCAACGGTCTGCTGTTTGATCTCTTTGCCGCACTTGGGACAGTGGGGGGTGCCCACCCGGGCCCAGAGAAGCCGCAAATAGTCGTAGATTTCCGTCACAGTGCCCACGGTGGAGCGGGGGTTTTTGGAGGTGGTCTTCTGGTCGATGGAGATGGCGGGGGAGAGGCCGTCAATGTAGTCCACGTCCGGCTTTTCCATCTGCCCCAGGAACATCCGGGCGTAGGAGGACAGGGATTCCACGTACCGCCGTTGG
>NZ_CAJULS010000050.1 GCF_910587525.1 uncultured Oscillibacter sp.
GACAGAGAAAAGAGAAATGGGGGGTGCATATGCACCAGCCATCATCATGGCTGTACCCCTCTCCGCCCGTCAGGGCGAGCAAAACCTACCCCTCCCGGCGGGAGAGCGCCGACCTCGCATGTCCCTCCAGCCCCTCCCGGCGGGCAAAGTCCGCGATTTTCTCCGCGCAGCCGTTCAGGGCGGTCCGGTCATAGTACAAAAAGCTGGACCGCTTCATAAAATCATCCACCCCCAGGGGACTGGAGAACCGGGCTGTCCCGGAAGTCGGCAGGGTGTGGTTGGGCCCCGCGAAATAGTCCCCCAGAGCCTCCGGCGTAGACCGGCCCAGGAAAATACTCCCGGCGTTTTTGATCCGGGGCAGCAGGGCAAAGGGATTGTCCACACACAGCTCCAGATGCTCCGGAGCGATGCGGTTTACCGCCTCCACCGCCTTGTCCAGGCTGTCCGTCACAATGATCTTGCCATTATCCTCAATGGAGCGGCGGGCGATGTCTTGTCTGGGCAGAGTCTCCAGCTGGACCTCGACCTCCGCCCGGACAGCCTCCGCCAGTTTCCGGCTGTCCGTCACCAGCACGGCGGAGGCCAGCACGTCGTGCTCCGCCTGGCTCAGCAGGTCCGCCGCCGCCCATTTCGGGTCGGTCTCTCCGTCCGCCAGCACTAAAATCTCACTGGGGCCGGCGATCATGTCGATGTCCACCAGGCCGAAGACCTTCCGCTTGGCGGTGGCCACGAAGACTCCGCCGGGGCCAACGATCTTGTCCACCCTCGGCACGGTCTCCGTACCGAAGGCCAGAGCCGCTACCGCCTGGGCGCCGCCCAGCTTAAAGACATCCGCCACCTCCGCCAGCTCCGCCGCCATCAGCGCCTCCGGACTGACGGTCCCGTCCCTCCGGGGGGGCGTTACGATCACAATGTCCTGTACCCCCGCGATCTGGGCCGGAATGGCGTTCATCAAAATTGTGGACGGAAATGCCTCCGGGCTCCGGGGGACGCAGATGCCCACCCGCTCGACGGGCGTCCACCGCTGGCCCATGACCACGCCGGACCCCCTGGTGAGGAAAAAGTCGTTGTGCTTCTGCCGCTCATGGAAGCTGCGGATATTCTCCGCCGCCTCCTTCAGGGTCTCCAAACAGCAGGGGTCCACGGCCTCCCTGGCGGCGTCAAATTCCGCCGCCGCCACCCAGAGGTCCTTCAGTTCCGCGCCGTCGAAGCGCCTTGTATAATCCCGCAGGGCCGCGTCGCCCCGGCTGCGGACATCCGCCAGAATACCGTCCACGGCGGCGGAGACATCCTCCTCCGCCCGGATATCCCGGTTGAGAAACTCCTCCGGGGAGAGGCGGTCAAAATCCAGGATTTTCATCATCTCTCCGTCACCTCCGTCAGCTTACCCAGCAGGGTCTCAATCTCCCGGCGCTTGAACTGATACCCGGCCCGGTTGGCGATAAACCGGGCAGAGATGGGCATAAACTCCGTCAGCACCTTCAAATTGTTCTCCTTTAAGGTTGTGCCGGTCTCCACGATATCCACAATCACGTCCGAGAGCCCCAGGATTGGGGCCAGCTCAATGGAGCCGTTGAGCTTGATGATGTCGATGTCCCTGCCCTGGGCGGCGTAATAGGCCTTGGCGATGTTCACAAACTTGGTGGCCACCCGCAACGTCCGGCCCGGATCGTCGGTGAAGTCCGCCGGCCCCGCCACGCACATACGGCATTTTCCCAGGCCCGTATCCAACAGCTCGTACACATCCGCCCCGGACTCCGCAAGAATGTCCTTGCCCACGATGCCGATGTCCGCCGCGCCGTGCTCCACATAGATGGCCACGTCGCTGGGCTTGACCAGAAAGTAGCGGATGCCCGCCTCTTGGTTCTCCACCACCAGCTTGCGGGTGTCGCTGTAGTTCTCCGGGCAGCCGTAGCCCACTCCCGCCAGGAGATTGTAAACCTTGTCCCCCAGGCGGCCCTTAGGCAGCGCCACATTCAGCATCACCCGCCCATTGTCCTCCGAAGCCGTCTCTGTGAGCCGGTTCAGCTCGTCCAGATACAGGGCAAAGCCGATGGCCCGGGCCCCAGGGCGGAACTGCTCCGCCAGAGGGTCGTACCGCCCGCCCTTCAAAACGGCCCGGGGCAGTCCGGTGAGGTAACCCTGGAGCACCAGGCCGTTGTAATACTCCATGTCGTTGGCAAGGGACAGGTCCAGCCGCAGATGCTCCGTCCGCTCCTGCTCCGCCAGGGTCTGGCAGAGCTTCCGCAGCTCCTGAACAGCCCCGCCCATAGGGGCGTTCAGGGCCAGGGGCTCTGCCTCCGCCAGCACCGTCTCCCAGTCCCCCGCGAGAGAGGGCAGGCGGCACAGAGCCTCCGCCCCCTGACGCGACAGTCCCGCCGCCTCCGCCGTCTTCTGGAGCTCGTGGGTGTTCCGGTCCCGGATACAGGTCAGGAGCTTGGGCCGGACGGCCTCCGGAGCTCCCACAGCGTCAAAGAGGCCGGTGACAAAGCCCATGTGGCTCAGTTCCAGCACAAAGTCCCGGCCCGTCAGCGCCAGGCTTTGAACCGCCAGAGACACCGCCTGGGCCGTGACGGCGCCGTCCACCGCGCCGATGCACTCCAGGCCCATCTGGCTGATCTCCCGGAAGGTGTAGCTCTCCTGGCTGGGGCGGTAGACATTCTCGGCGTAGTAGTAGCGCCCGCAGCCGCCCTCCTCCACCTGGGCGTTCTTGGCGATGGAGAGGGTCACGTCGGGCTTCAGCGCCAGCAGCCGCCCGTCCAGGTCCGTGAAGGTAATGACCTGGTCACTGGCAAGAAACCGGCGGTTCTCCTGGTACAGTCCGTACTCCTCAAACCGGCCCATGTGGTACTGCCGGAAGCCCGAGCGTTCAAACAGCAGCCGCGCCTGGAGGGAGATCCGTTCCTGGGGGCGGAGCATATTCAGATCCAATTCCATTGGGGTGTTCCTCCTTGGGGACGGGGAGCTCCCGCCCGTCTTATCGGGTCTATTGTACTTCATTATATTAGCAAAGTAAAGCAGTAATTCGCTAATACGATAAATTCTCTGATTTATCCAAATATCAGAAAGAGAAAGAGGCCGGATACAGGGATTTTACACCCAACATCCGGCCTTTGCAACTGTGGATTCTATTTTCGGCACACCTGTCACTTAAAGATTTTTGTAGGGGCCGCCGGGGACGGCGGCTCCTACGAACGTTTGCCGATAGAAGGTCGTAGGGGCGATTATCAATCGCCCCTCCTCCGCGAATGCCGGATTGCCGTATTTTCTCCTCCCGGCGTCACACATCGATCAGGATCTTTTTGCAGGACTCACAGTAAAACGCCTCCGCCCTGGACTGCGAGAGCGCGTTTTTCGCCACGATGACTCTGTTCCACGAGGGGCCATCCAGCGGCCACCACGTGATGCCGCGCCTTCCGTCCCCCGTGAGCTCCCCCTTTTGCATCCCCTGCTGACAGTATGGACAGATCATAAAATCCTCCTTCTCATGCGCTTCCCGCGCTATCCCTCCAAGGCGATGGTGCAGCGCCAGGAGAGGGAATTGTCCGCCTTGGCCTCATCCGTCGGGAACGCCGCTGCTAAGTCCCCGTTGACGTAAAAGTTCCGGCTCTCCACCTCCCAGGTGACGACGGCGCCGTTTCCCCGGAGGGTGAAGCCGTTTTCCCAGTCCGCGTCCACCAGGCCGCTGATCAGGCCCTTTCTGGCGGAGGCCCAGAGGGGGGCGTCCGCCCGGGACCAGGCCAGGGCGGTGGCCGCCGTGGCGATGTCGTTGACGGGGAGATAGATCCACTCCTCCGTGTTCTCCAGGGACCGCTCCCAGGTGACGGCCCGCACCGCCCCATCCTCCAGGGTGTACTGAAAGTCGTGGTCCCGGCGCCAGCTGGCGCCCGTGTATGTCACAGTGCCCCCCGGCGGGTCCGGGGCCCTCTTCCACCCGCCCGTCTCGTCCAGGATCCAGACGGGGGACTGGTCGATATAGGCGGCCTGGCGGTTGTAGTTCTCGGCGAACTCCGCCACCGTCAGGGGCCCCCGGTTGGGGGGCAGCTGGGAATAGCTGTTGGCCGCCTCGGCGCACGCCAGCACCAGCACTGACGCCAGGACAAAGCCGGCGGCGTGCCGCAAAGGCCGAAACGGGGCGGCCGTATAGGCGGTATCCGCATCCCAGGGCTGGGGCTCGTCGTTCCAGCACCGGCTGGCGGTGCGGAACATCTGAATCCAGGACCAGATGGGGATGAAGAGGCCCTCGCCGTACCACAGCAGAAGAAGGTGGCGGGTGAGCCCCTCGGAGTACGTCAGCCTCTCCCCGTCCCGTCCGGTGATCCGCAGTCCCAGCAGGGCTTTGCCGGGGGTAGTCCCGAAAAGGCGCAGCAGCAGCGGCTCCAGAAACAGCCAGATTACCTGCACGGCGATCTGGAGCGCCAGTCCGCTGGCCAGGGAGGGGTTGTGCCCCGTCAGGGCGATGACCGCCAGCAGCAGACACAGCAGCCCGTATTCGTCAAAGAGCCTGGCCAGCAGACGCCGGGTGAGGCCGGTATACACCGGCAGGGTGTCGGCCTCCGGCAGAGCCGGGGCAGGCGGGGCCTTCCACCAGACTTCTCCGCCGGCGGGGGGCAGGGCCGGGGCGTCCAGGACCGAGAGGTAAGTCCCCGGGTCCAGCGTCTCAAAGGTCTCCCCGGACCGCCGCAGCTCCCCGCAGACCCGTTCCACCCGCTCCAGGGTCCCCCGCTCTCCGGCCAGAGACGCCAGACGGCTGTCCAGAGCCTCGGACAGGCTCCGGGAGCCTCCCTGCACCGCCTTCAGCTCCTCCATGGGGACCCCCAGCCGCCGCAGGAGCTTGATCTTCTCCAACGCCGCCAGATCCGCCTCGCTGTAATTCCGATAGCCGTTTTTGGCCCGGGCAGGGCACAGCAGACCCTCCGCCTCATAGTAGCGGATATTGGCCCGGGGCACGCCGGAGCGGGCCTCCATCTCCTTACTGGTCATCTCACCGCCTCCTTTTTGCCTCAGTGTAAACTATCAAGTAACTTTCATGTCAAGGATTTTACGGAAAATTTCAACGTTTTCGGGCGGAAAATTCCGCCGCCTCCCGAATCCAGCCCAAGAGCTCCCCGTCGATCTCCTCCACCGAGCCGATGACAATATGGTGGGTCCAGCGGCCTGGATAGGGCTCCGAGGCGGCGTCCACCCGCGGGGAGTCCAGCCGGCAGTTCAGGCCGACAGTGACGGTGAGAAATGGGCTGGGCCGCTCCGCCGCCCGCCGGGCGGGCAGCAGGGAGGCAAAAGCAAAGTTCCGCCGGTTGGAGAAGGAAATTTGTGTCTTCTGTACCCGGATACGTGTATCCGGAAGCTCCGTTAAAATCCGCTCCTCCAGGGCCAGGTACAGCGGCAGGGAGCGGGGACTGTCCCGAAAGAAAAAGGGGATGTCCGGGCCGGCCGGCTGACAGGTCTTTTCCATTAGCAATTTTGCTCCTTTCCTTCTGGGCTCCGCTCAACCCCGCCAGGACTCTGCCCTGGACCCGCCGCCCTTTGAAAAGGGCGGCCCCAAACTCTACCGATCCTTCGCGGTAAATACCCGCCGCCCTGCGCTCCACACCGCCCGGACCGCTCCCGGCTGCCGGACGTAGAGACACCGTTCCAGCCTCTCCTCCGGCGTCAGCGGGTGGGGCTGGAGAAGTTTGCTGTCGTCCAGCGCCAGGGCGTGGAGGGCATTCCCCGGGGCAAAGCCGGGCTGCTCCCCGAAGAAGGCCGCCCCGGCGGAGGTGGCCAGATACCAGGCCTCTGGCGCGGTCAGGAAATCCGTCTCCCAGCCGTCCAGAATCCGCCGGGCCTTGGAGGCCCGGATGGCGGAGGACGCCGCATCCAGCATACTCACCTTGTCGCCGCCGGCGGTGTCGGTACCCAGGGCCACCCGGATACCCTCCCGCAGCATCACCCGCACCGGAGCCACACCGGAGCAAAGGTTCTGGTTGGAGTCCGGACAGTGGACGGCGGTGACCCCGGCGTCCTTCATGGCCTGCCGTTCCCGCCCGTCGCACCAGACACAGTGGGCCATCACTGTGCGCCCGTTCCACAGGCCGTACTTGGCGTAGGTCTCCCAGTATTGTGCGCAGTCCGGGTGCAGCCGGCACACCCAGGCCTGCTCCGCCGTGTTCTCCGACAGATGGGACTGGATGGGCAGGTCCCGCTCTTCCGCCAGCTTCCCCAGAAAGGCCATCAGCTCATCGGTGCAGGAGGGAGTGAACCGGGGCGTCACCACAGGTCTGACATACCGGAAGTCCTGACAGGCCTCCAGCCAGCGCAGCGTCTCCTCCATGGACTCCTCCGTGGTCTCCTGGAGATTGTGCGCGCCGTTGCGGTCCATGTTCACTTTGCCCACATAGCCTGTGACACCGGCCCGCTCCAGCTCCTCCATCAGGATAAGGGTGGCCTCCCGGTGGAGGGAGGAGAACATGCACACCCGGGTGGTGCCGCCCGCGATGAGGTCATGGGCCAGCCGCCGGTACACCTCCCGGGCGTAGTCCGGGTCCGCAAACCGGGCCTCCGTGGGAAAGGCGTAGGTATTCAGCCAGTCCAGCAGGGGCAAATCCATGCCCATGCCCCGCATGGGGTACTGGGGCGCGTGGAGGTGCATATCCGCCGGAGCCTGGAGAATCAGCGCGTCCCCAAAGTCCTCCACATGAGCCCCGGCATACCGCTCCGGCAGGACGGGAAACACGCCGGTGATCCTCCCGTCCTCCGCCGCAAGGTATCCATGTTCCGTCACCTCCAGCCGTCCCAGAGCCGGGACGGAGAGAATGGTACCCTTTAAAATCGTCAAAGCCATGCTAACACCTCTTTCAAAAAATTGGCATAAAGAAAAGCGCCTCCCCGGCAGGACACCCCCTGCGGAAAGACACTCATAGCAGGGTCTTGGGCGGCCCCGTAGAAACTTTCGCACCATCACAGCGAAACTATATGAGCTGTTCACTTTTCTCTGAATTGTTTTATAGTATACCATGTCTCCGGCGGAAAAGCAAGCCCTGAGGAAACGGGAACATGCCCAACCGCGAATTTTATCATCCGCGATTTTGGTTTTGCGGCTGCGGCTCTGCAGGGGCGGGGCTCTGTCCCCGCCCGTTTGCCCGAAAAGGCCAGGTTTCCGGCGGACAGGCCGGGACAGAACCCCGCTTCCTGCATAAAATCTGCGGAGAGGACACTTCCGGAAACGGCACAGACGCGGCGGGGCTTCCCAAAGCAGAAATGGATGGTTTTCCCGAATTTTGCGTGGAAATGTATGAAAAAAGTGCGGCAAAAGCCGCTCCTTTTGGCTTCTTGCCAATTGAGATACCGGCCCGCTGTTGGTAAAATAGAAGAACACAAATGTGAAATGAAAAGTGAGGCACTGTATGGCTCGAACTGTGATTTTTGACCTGGATGGGACCATCCTGGATACCATTGAGGACCTGGCCGCCGCCGGAAACTGGGTCTGCCGCCAGCACGGCTGGCCGGAACACACCGTGGACCGGTTCAAGGCTATGGTGGGCCACGGCATTCCCAACCTGGTCTCTCAATTTACCCCGGAAAGCTGCCGCAGCCCCCTGCTGATCGCCAGCGCCCTGTCCCAGTTCAGCAGCTACTACGGCGCCCACAACATGGATAAGACCGTCCCTTACTCCGGCATTCCGGCGCTGCTGGAGCGGCTGGGCGCCGCCGGGGTCCGCATGGCGGTGTACTCCAACAAGGCAGACGAGTTCAGCCGGGAGATTGTGGAACATTTCTTCCCCGGGGTGTTCCATCTGGTGCGGGGCAAGCGGCCGGATGTACCGGTAAAGCCGGACCCCGCCGCCGCCCGGGCGCTTCTGGCGGAACTGGGGGCGGACCCGGCAGAGACCCTCTTCGTGGGGGACAGCAGTGTGGACATCCTGACAGGCCGCAACGCCGGGGCAAAGACCTGCGGCGTTACCTGGGGCTTCCGTCCCCGGGCGTCTTTGGAGGAGGCCGGAGCAGACTTTCTGGCAGACACGGTGGAGGAGCTGGAGGCGGTGCTTCTGCATCCGTCATGGTGATGACCTTTGAACAGGCCGGGGAACTGCTGGATGTCATGGCGGAAACCTTTCCCCCGCCGCTGTTTGACGGCCTCAACGGCGGAGTGAACCTGCTGGAGGAGACGGTGCCGGACCCGGAGTTCCCCCCGGGGGAGATGTACGTTCTGGGGGAGTACTGCGACGGCCCGCTGGGCCGGTACATCAACCTGTACCACGGTTCTTTCGCCGCCCTGGCGGCCCGGGAGAACTGGGACGCCGGGACCTGGGAGGAGGAACTGCGCCTCACCCTCTCCCACGAACTGACCCACCACATGGAGGCCCGGGGCGGCCTCCACACCCTGGATGACCGGGACGCGGAGGAGCTGGCGGCCTGGCGGCGGGAGTACCGCGAAAAGGAATAGCGCCTATTTTTACCCACCCCGCCGGAGCTTCCGGCGGGGTGGTTTTTGCCGGCTTTGAATTCACAAAATCTTAACAGGTTCCGGCGGGAAGAGGGATTGACAGTCGTGCGGTCCCCGTGTATAATCGATGACAGTCTGTCATAAAGTGACAAAGTGTCATTTGCGGAGAGGAGGGCGGATATGTGTACGGAGACCTTCCTCCGGCTGCCGGAGGAGAAGCGTGGCCGCTTCCTGGAAGCGGCCTGGGGCGAATTCACCAGGGTGAAATTCGCCGACGCCTCTATCAATCAGATTGTCCGGCACGCCGGAATTCCCCGGGGGAGCTTTTACCAGTACTTCACCGACAAGGAGGATTTATTCGCCTATCTTCTCCAGGACGTGCGGGAGCAGTTTATCCAGCTCTTTGCCCGGCTGCTGGAGGAGAACGGCGGCGATATTTTTCAGATGCAGCTGGCGGTTTACGACCGCATCAGCCAGGAGATGGACCCCGGACAGCTGCGGGACCGCTTCATTCAGGTGCTCCAGCTGAATCCGGGCATGGATTTGAAGCGGCTGATTATCGGGGATCCGGACATCCCCGCCGCGCCGCTGATGGAAAAGATCGACCTCTCCATGCTGCGCAGGAAGGACCCCGCCTTTGTGCGCAGTACCGTACTGCTGACTTCCATGGTCATGGTGCCCGCCGTCATGGACAGCCTGACCTGCCCGGAGCGGCGGGCAGAGTGCCGGCGGGAGATGGAGGAGCAGCTGGAGATCATCAGAGGCGGGGCCTGCCGGAAAGGCATGTGCCCACGGAAAGAGCACAAAAGGAGGAAAGTATGAAACAGAGAGTCATCGCCCTCTTGCTGGCGCTGGCACTGCTGGCGGCGGTACCGGCGGTGTCCGCCCTGGCGGAGGAGCGCACTGCCCCGGCGGATGCCTCCCAACCGGATCAGGCGGCCGCTCCCGAGGGTGAGGCGGCGGAGCCCGCTTCGGAACCAGGAGAAGCAGAGGCCGGACCGGCAGCCCGGGAGCCGGAGGAGGACCCCCTCTCCCCGGCGGGACCGGACCTGGCGGAGAATGTGACCATTCAGCCGGACCCCCTGGGGGAGGTCAGCTTTGCCAATGTGGAGCGCCGGATGCGGGAGAACAACTTTCAGATTCTGACCATTGAGCAGAATGTCCTGAGCATTGAGGACATCGACTACGACAAGCTGTACGACAAGCTGTGGCAACAGCTTAACGACATCGCCCAGGCCCAGTGGAGGCTGGTGCGGGCATCCAACGCCATGCATTCTCTGAGCCAGATTCCCGGCTCCGACGTCACTTACAGCGACTATGAGTACGGCACCTCCTATGACCAGCTGGACAGGGCCTACGCCGCCGTGCGGGAGCAGTTTGACGCCATTAAGGACGGCGATATGCAGAAGGACAACGCCGACGTCCTCCGCCAGCTGAGAAACCTTCAGGACCAGATTGTCATGGCGGGAGAGTCGCTGTACGCCGCCCTGGCGGCCATGGAAAGCCAGGAGGCAAATCTGAAGCGGCAGCTGACCGCCCTGGACCGCACCGTGGAGGAGATGGAGCTGCGGTATCAGCTGGGTCAGATCTCCGCCATGCAGCTCTCCGAGGTGAAGGCCGGCAGAACGGCCCTGGAGAGCGGCCTGGCCACTTTGGGAATGAATGTAAAAAACTACAAGCTCCAGCTGGAAATGCTGATTGGAGCGGAGCAGACCGGGGAGATCACCCTGGGCCCTTTGCCGGAGGCGACGGCAGAGCAGCTGGCGGAGATGGATCTGGAGCGTGACCTGGCCGCCGCCAAAGAGAAGAGCTACGAGCTCTACGATGCGGAGAAAATCCTGGAGGACGCCCGGGACGAATACAAGGAGGGCGCTGACAACTGGGCCTACAACGAAGCGCGGATGGAGTTCCGCAACATCCAGCGCACCTGGCAGGCGGCCCAGTATACATACAACAACACCGTACAGAACTATGAGCTGAAATTCCGCACCCTCTACGCTCAGGTGGGGGACTACCGCCAGATCTGGGAGGCCGCCAAAGTCTCATTGGAATGTGAGCGGGACTCCTACGCCGCCTCGGAGCTGAAGTTCCAGCAGGGGACCATCTCCCGCAACGCCCTGCTGACGGCGGAGGACGACCTGCGGGAGGCGGAGGAGAAAGTCCGTTCCGCCGCGGGGGACCTGTTTTCCACCTACAATACCTATTGCTGGGCCGTTCAGCACGGCATCCTGAATTGAGGAGGGCATCCATGAAAATACCGAGAAAAACCGCCGCGCTGCTGCTGGCGCCGGTTCTGGCGCTGTCCCTGACCGCCTGCGGCGGCGGAGAGCCGGCGCAGGACGAAGGCGGGGCGCAGGCGGCCGGCATCGCCGTTCAGGTGGAGACTGTAGTTCAGGACACCATCGCCACGGAGAACAAGGTCTCCGGTAAAATCTCCGCCGATAACGAGGCTGTCATCATGATCGCCTCCACCGCCAAGTGTACTGCCGTTTACTTTGAAGCCGGCGACCAGGTGGAGGCCGGGGACGTTCTCTGCACCCTGGAGCTGGGGAGCGCTCTTTCCAACTACAACGCCGCACGCATCGGGTATAACGGCGCCGTCCAGAGCTACAACGACCAGAAAGCCGTACTGGATAAGCAGGTTCAGCTGGCGGCGGACAATGTGAGCAACACAAAGGCCCTCTTTGAGATCGGCGCCGCCTCTCAGCTGGAGGTGGACCAGGCGGAGCTGAACTACTCCAACGCCGTGGCGGGCCGGAATTCCGCCCTGAGCCAGCTGGAATCCAGCATCCAGAGCGCAAAATCCGGCCTGGCGCAGCTGGACACCGCCCTGGAGAACGTGGACGCCGACGGCAACGTCATCGCCCCCATGGCCGGGACGCTGGTGACCATGAGCGCCGTGGAGAACAGCTTTATCTCCAATTCCATGCCCCTGGCGGTGATCGACGGGCCGGACCAGATGAAGGTCTCCGTCTCCGTGTCCGAGGCCCTGGTGCCCAAGCTCACCATCGGCGCGGCGGCAGACGTGTACGTCAGCGCCATTGACGAGAGCTTTTCCGCCGTCATCCGCTCCGTAGAGCAGGCGGCCAACGTCCAGACCCGGCTCTACACCGTCACGCTTACCGTCCCGGCGGAGGTGGGCGGACTGCTCTCCGGCATGTTTGCCGACGTGACCTTTTTCACCGACGTCTCCCAGAACGCCGTGGTGGTGCCAACGGAATCCATTCTCACCAGCGGCGGCAGCCAGTATGTGTTTGTTGTGGAGAATGATACCGCCCGGTATTTGGAGGTCTCCACCGGCCTCACCGGAAACGGCGTCACCGAGGTGACCTCCGGCCTGACGGCAGGGCAGCAGCTGGTGACCGTGGGGCAGGCCTACCTCCACGAGGGAGATCCGGTCCGCGTGGTCTCCGGGGAGGGTTAAGACCCCATGAGTGTTTCAAAATTCTGCATCCAGCACAAGGTGGCAACGCTTCTGGCCGTTATCATGATTACGATTTTCGGCCTGGTCTTCGCCACTCAATTGCAGATGTCCCTGATGCCGGAGATGGAGGCCCCCATGGCCATGGTGGTCTGCTATTACAACGGCGCCAACCCCAGCGATATCGAGGAGCTCATCACCCGGCCTCTGGAGTCCGCCGTCATGTCGGTCTCCGGCGTGGACGAGGTGTCCTCCACCTCCGCCGACAGCATGTGCCAGCTCCAGGTCACCTATGTGGAGGGCACGGACCTTGACATCGCCGCCACCAAGCTGCGGGAACAGTTTGACCGGCTGAGCCTGCCGGAAGACGCCATAGATCCCGTCATCGTGAACCTGAACCTCAGCGAGCTGATGCCCACGGCCATGGTGGCCCTGGCCGGCAGCGACCTGGCAGAGCTGCAGGCCCTGGCGGAGGATACGGTGGCCCCGGCTCTGGAGCGCATTGACGGCGTGGCCCAGGTGACCGTCAACGGCGGTGTGGCGGAGAAGATCGCCGTGGAGCTGGACGCCACAAGGGCCGCCGGCCTGGGGCTGTCCACAGCCCAGGTCTCCCAGTTCCTGGCGGCCCAGAACCTGCTCTATCCCGGCGGCAGCATGGAGAACGGGTCCAAGACCCTGACTGTCAGCACCGACGCCAAGTTCCAGTCTGTGGAGGACGTGGCGAATATGCTTTTGTCCCTGCCCACCGGCGGCACGGTGCGCCTCAGCGAGGTGGCGGACGTATCTCTGGAGACGGAGCTCTCCGACGCCGCCGCCAAGGTGGACGGCACCGCCTGCGTCGTTCTCCAGGTCTCCAAGCAGTCCGGCGCCAATGAGGCCGCCGCCGCCAAGGCCGTGGAGAGATGCCTGGCAGAGCTGCAGGAGGAAAACCCCTCCATTGTTTACAGCGTGCCTTACAGCGCTGCGGAGTACATTGACATGTCTGTCAGCGCCGCCTTTCAGAATATCCTCCAGGGCGTGCTGCTGGCCGCCATTGTGGTTTTTCTGTTCCTGCGCCGGGGCGGCGCCACCATGACCATCGTAGTGTCCATGCCCGTTTGTATTCTGACGGTGTTCATCCTGATGAATGCCATGGACCTGACGCTGAATATGATGTCCCTGGGCGGCGTGGCCATGGGCGTGGGCATGATCGTGGACAACTCCATCGTGGTGCTGGAGAATATCTACCGCTTTGCTGCCGAGGGCCATGACCGTATGAGCGCCTGCGTGGACGGCACAAAGGAGGTCACCACCTCCGTGCTGGCCTCCACCCTCACCACTCTGGCGGTGTTCGTTCCCCTGGGGCTGGTAACGGGGCTGGCGGGCATGATGTTCCGGGACTTCTGCCTCACCATCGCCTCGCTGATCTTCGCCTCTCTCGTCATCGCTCTGGCGCTGGTGCCACTTCTCTGCTACATGCTGTTGGACGAGGAAAAGGTCCGCCGCCAGCAGCTGAAAAAAGCGGAGAAAAAGCCCGCCGCCCTTCTGGCGAAAATTGGCGGCTGGATTACAAAGCTCTATGGGTTTTATATGCGTCTTCTGGGCTATTTTGTCCGCCACCTCAAGGCCGGAATGCTGGCCTCTGCGGCACTGGTGGTACTCTTCACCGTCCCGGTCTTTGCCACCACCATGGTGCTGATCCCGGACATGGACCAGGGGCAGGTCTCCGTCAACATCTCCATGCCCATCGGCTCAGAGATGGAGGAGTCCGCCGCCATCGCGGACCGGGTTTCCGCCATTGCCCAGGAGCAGATTCCGGAATTGGAGGAGATGTACTACATCGCCCAGGACGAGTCCGTCACCATGATGCTGAACCTGACCAGCAAGTCCAGCCGGAGCCGCAGCAGCTTTGATATCGCCGACAGCCTGCGGCCCCGGCTCCAGGATATCGCCGGGTGCGAGATCACCGTCAGCGCCTCCAGCACCACGGGAATGCTGGGCGGCAGCGACATCAGCCTGGACATCACCGGCGTGGACTACGAGACCCTGCGGATGGTCGCCGGTGACCTGGCAGAGCGGATCTCCCGGCTGCCGGACGCCATTGACGTGCAGACCTCTCTGGCGGAGCAGGTGCCCCAGGTGAAGGTCACCGTAAACCGGGAGGCGGCGGCGCAGTACGGCCTCACCGCAGCCTCCATCGGCATGGCTGTCCGCTCGGAGCTGACGGGCAGCACCGCCACCACTGTCACCATCCGCAACCAGGAGCTGGATGTGGTAGTCCGGGGCGACGGCAGCGCCGGGGAGAGTCTGGACGCCCTCCGCTCCATGCCCGTCGCCACCGCTCTGGGCGGCACGGTACCCCTGCGCTCCGTGGCGGACGTATCCGTGGTCCAGGAGCCCCAGAGCATCTCCCGGGTAAACCAGTCCCGGCAGGTGCAGGTCACCGGCTCCACCCTCAGCGGCGACGCCACCGCCATGACCCGGGATCTGCGGACCATCCTGGCGGACTACTCCATACCGGAGGGCTATACGGTGGAGATCAGCGGCAGCTACTCCAGCATGGTGGAGAGCTTCGGGGATCTGCTGCTGGCGCTGCTGGTGGCCCTGGGCCTGGTGTATTTCGTGCTGGCGGCCCAGTTTGAGTCTTTTTTGATGCCGGTCATTGTCATGATGATCCTGCCGGTTGCCTTTACCGGCGCCCTCTTCGCCCTGCCGCTCACCGGGCGGGATCTGTCCATCATCTCCCTGGTGGCCCTCATCATGCTGGCAGGCACGGTGGTCAACAACTCCATCATTCTGGTGGAGTACATCAAGATCCGCCGGGAGATGGGGGAGGACCGGCAGACCGCCATTCTCAAGGCCTGCCCTCTGCGGATCCGGCCCATCATGATGACCACCCTCACCACGGTGCTGGCCATGGTACCCATGGCCGTTGGCATCGGCGAGACCAACGAAATGATGAGCGACATGGGCATTGTGATGATCAGCGGCATGGTAATCTCCACTGTGGTGACCCTGGTCTTCACCCCCGTGTTCTACTCTGTGATCGACGAACTGAGTCATATTTTCCGCCGCCGGAAGAAGAAAAGTCTCCCGAAGGCGGAGGAAAAAACCGCCCCCGCCGGTGTGTAAAAAAACCGCCCGGAAGCAGTGCTTCCGGGCGGAATGATTGTGAAATTGGAAACCGCGGGCTAAGCCCGTGGTTTCCAATTTCACAATAAAGGAAAGCGGCGCGAAGCGCCGCTTTCCTCTTAGTCTACAATATCCACAGATACCTTTACGCCGGTGCGCTGGGCAGATCGGAAGAGCACACGTCTGAACTCCAGTCACCATACGGAATC
>NZ_CAJULS010000051.1 GCF_910587525.1 uncultured Oscillibacter sp.
CCGCCAAGGTGAGCCGCGAAGCGGCGAGAGGGCCCTCTGGAGGGTTTTCTCTTTTCGGCGCAACCGAAAAGAGAAAATGGGGGGTGCAATCCCCCGTTCTCCATAGGGGAACAATAAAAAGGAGGAACCGCCATGCGGAACAAAACCGAGACCATCCTGTTAAACCTTCTCCCCCGTCTGCGGCGGGATTACATCGACCACCGCCCGGAGGTGGCGCTGTGCCGCCAGGACTTTGAGGAACAGTATGCCGCCTTCCGCCATGCCCACCGGCATAACCCCAAGCTGCTCAGCGCTGTGGACGGCCTTCTGGAAGCTCAGATTGGCTGGGAGGAGGTGGATGGGGACTGCCGCTTCCTCCTGGGCCTGCGGATGGGCCTGGACCTAGGCGGGCTGGATGTGATGGAGGAGTCTCTGTAAACTCAAAAAAATTTAGAAAACTTTTTGATTCACGGGAACTTTTTTGTGCTGCCCTCCGTCTGACCATACAACTGAACAGGAAAGGAAGAGTCATATGAATCGTTTTGTAAAAATTTTATCCCTGGCGCTGTGCGCCGCGCTGGTATTGTCCCTGCCCGCCCTGGCGGCGGAGGACGGTCTCCTGATCTCCCCCGCGCCGGAGGCTGTCAGCCTTGCCCCCGTCCGGGTCTGGGGCAAGGTGACCAAGCTGGAGAGCGGCAGCCTGCTGCTGCAGACTGACGACCAGACCGCCCTCCACAGCGAGGTTGTCGTCCACCTGCCGGAGGGCACCCCCTGTGTGGATGCCGTCACCGGCCTGCCCATGGACATGACCAAGGTCAAAGACGGCGACACCCTGTACGCCTGGGTAGGGCCTGCCATGACCATGAGCCTGCCGCCTCAGACTTCCGCTCTGATTGTGGTGGGCAATGTCCCGGCGGATGACAGAGTGCCTGAGTTTTATCAGATCGCCGGTACTGCCGCGGCTCCTGCCTCCGGGGAGGGGGAGCGCAGATTCCCTGTGGCCGGGGGAGAGACCCTGACTGTCTCCGAAAAAGCCCAGTTCACCCCCTGGCTCACCCGGCAGATCGTGACCGTGGAGGACCTGGTCCCCGGCGCTCAGATCCTGGCGTGGAAGGACAAGGACAATAAGACGGAAAAGGTTCTGCTGCTGCCCTATGGCTACCGCGGGTATTACACCGTGGACGGCAAGGGCGAGGTGACGGTGAACGGTGAGAAGCTGTCCGTGAACGCCAAGTTGTCCGGCCCGGGCCTGCTGCCCCTGCGGGCGGTGGCGGAGGCCGTGAACTATGAGGTTTCCTGGGTCAGCGGCCAGGGCGCCACGGTGAGGGAGGGGGACAAGGTGATCTTCTCCGTCCTGCCCGGCGCCGGGACTGCCAAGCGCCCCAATGTTGAGGACGGGGACTGGGAGCTGCTCACCCCCTGCGTCACGGAAAAAGGTGTCACCTACCTGGCCGCCAGCGACCTGAGCCTGCTGCTGGACCTGTACTTCTACAGCGCATAACCGTCATCGCTCCGGCGCATACTGGGGGAGAGGTGAATGTGATGGATCAACAGCAGCTTCCCCAGGGTTTTAGTATGGCCCTGTCCCAGCGCCCGGAGGCCATGGAGCGCTTTGCCGCCCTGCCGGAGACGGAGCGTCAGGCCGTGATCGACGCCGCCCGCGCCGCGACCTCCAAGGCAGAGATGCGCTCCTGCGTGGACCGGCTGATGCAGTGAAAACTGAAGAGGCCCGCCGCCGGAATCATCCGGCGGCGGGCCTTTGCAATTTCCGGAGTTTGTGCTATAATAAACCAACAATGAGATGTTAAGAGGGAGGAGGGCGGATACCTGTGGAGTGCGCGGATATTCCTCGGGGGCGGTTCGCTCCCTCGCCCAGCGGGCGGATTCACCTGGGCAATATTCTCTGCTGCCTGCTGGCGTGGCTCAGCGTCCGGCAGCGGGGCGGCAGGGTGGTGCTGCGGGTGGAGGACCTGGACACCGCCCGCTGCCCCCGGCGGTATGCCGCCCAGATAGAGGAGGACCTCCGCTGGCTGGGGCTTGACTGGGACGAGGGCCCCGGCGCCGGCGGGCCGGACGGGCCCTATTACCAGAGTGAGCGGACGGCCCTGTACCAGGCCGCTTTGGAACGGTTGGCGGACATGGGACTGGTGTACCCCTGCTTCTGCACCCGGGCGGAGCTCCACGCCGCCAGCGCCCCTCATCGGGAGGATGGGCAGGTGGTCTACGGCGGGACCTGCCGCTGTCTGACAGCAGCGGAGGCGGCGGAGCGGGCCAAAGTCCGGTCTCCAGCCCTGCGGCTGCGGGTGCCGGAGGAGGAGATCGCCTTCACCGACGGGCACATGGGCCCGTACCGGGAGAGCCTGGCCTGGGACTGCGGAGATTTCCTCCTGCGCCGGTCCGACGGGATGTTTGCCTACCAGCTGGCGGTGGTGGTGGACGACGCCGCCATGGGCGTCACAGAGGTAGTGCGGGGGGCCGACCTGCTGTCCTCGACGCCCCGGCAGCTGCTGCTGTACCGGCTGCTGGGCTTGACGGCGCCGTCCTTTATTCACTTTCCGCTGCTGCTGGCCCCGGACGGCCGGCGGCTGAGCAAGCGGGACGTGGACGCGGGGCTGGACAGCCTTCGTGGTCGTGTAACGGCGGCGGAGGTCCTGGGGAAGCTGGCATATCTGGCGGGCTTCAACCCCTCGGCGGAGCCTCGGACGGCGGAGGCGCTGCTGGCGGATTTCTCCTGGCAGAAGGTGCCCGGGGAGGATATCCGCATTCCGGCGGAGCTGTTTTAGGCGGGAGAAAAGATTTTCTGGAAGTATTCCCTTTTTCGCTGGGATGTTCTATAATAGCTTCCAGCGGCGGACGGCCATTTGACCAGCCGCAGAATCAAGAATCATTTTACAGCCGCGCGGATGGGCGCGGTGTCTTTGGAGGACGGCATGAGAATTATTGTTGTGGGCGTCGGCAAAGTGGGGCTGGAGCTGACGAGACAGCTCTCCGGAGAGAACCAGGTCACCATCATTGATGAGGACGCCCAGCTGATCGAGAACGTCATCAATATTTACGATGTCATGGGTGTCTGCGGCAACGGAGCCAGCTACGAGGTGCAGCTGGAGGCGGAGGGAGGCAGGGCCGACCTGCTGATCGCCACCACTTCCAGCGATGAGATCAACATTCTAGCCTGCCTTGTGGCCAAGAAGATGGGAGTTCCCCACACCATCGCCCGTATCCGCAACCCGGAGTATGAAAAACAGCTGCGCTTTATGCGGGAGGAACTGGGACTGAGCATGTCCATCAACCCGGAGAAGGCCGCTGCCCGGGAGATTGCCCGGGTGCTGCGCTTTCCGGCGGCCATGAAGGTGGAGACATTTTCCAAAGGGCGGCTGGAGCTGGTGGAGTACCGGGTGCCGGAGAACTCCGCCCTTAACGGCGTACAGCTTCTGAACCTCTATAAGAGCCTGCGGGTCCGGGTGCTGATCTGCGCCGTATCCCGGAAGGGAGAGACCATCATCCCCTCCGGCGACTTCGTCCTCCAGGCCGGAGATAAGATCTATCTCACCTCCTCCTCGGACCAGCTGGCTCAGTTCTTCCGGCACCTGGGCGTGTTCCGGAACCGGGCTTCCACGGTGATGATCGTGGGAGCCAGTAAAATCTGCTACTATCTGGCCTCGGAACTGCTGGAGATGGGCATGGACGTGAAGATCATCGACCAGAGCGAGAGCCGCTGCATCAACATGGGTGAGCGGCTGCCAAAGGCCTTGCTCATCGTGGGCGACGGTACGGACACGGAGCTCCTCAGGGAGGAGGGCATCGACCAGACAGATGCCTTTGTGGCTATCACGGGGATTGACGAGGCCAATATTCTTATGGCCATGAGCGCCTCCAAACAAGCGGAGAAATGCAAGGTGGTGGCCAAGATCAACCGCAAGTCCCTGGTGGATCTGGTGTCCGGTGCGCACATGATCGACAGCGTGGTCTCCGCTGCTTCCGTCACCACGGAGCTGATTGTCCAGTATGTACGGGCCATGCAGAGCGCTGCTGGAGACCATATCAAGACGCTTCACCGGCTGGTGGACGGAGCGGTGGAGGCGCTGGAGTTCGGCGTGGGGCCCAATCCGCCCTTTGGGGGAATTCCGCTGAAGGATCTGCAGCTGAAAAGCGGCATCCTGCTGGCGGGTATCGTCCGGCAGAGCGGAAAGATCGTCATTCCCTCCGGCGCCGACGTGCTGCACCCCTTTGATGATGTGATCGTGGTGACGACCCGGACCTCCCTGCAAAAAATCGGGGATATCTTCCAGTGAGGGCGGCTGTATGAACTATCGAATGATCGGGTATGTCATCGGCAGGATATTGCTGGTGGAGGCGGTGCTGATGGCCCTGCCTCTGCTGACGGCGGGAATCTACCGTGAATCGCTGATGCCGTTCCTCGTCCCTATGCTGCTGCTGGCGGGCATTGGGCTGCTGCTGGGCGGCAAAAAGCCGGGGCAGATGTCCCTGTATGCCCGGGACGGCCTGGCAGTGGTGTCCCTGGCGTGGATCTTTATGTCCCTCTTCGGTGCGCTGCCCTTTGTGCTCTCCGGGGACATTCCCAACTTTATTGATGCCTTTTTTGAGACTGTTTCCGGTTTTACTACCACCGGTTCTACCATATTGACGGCGGTGGAGCCCTTGCGGCGAAGCTGTCTGTTCTGGCGCAGCTTTACCCACTGGGTGGGGGGCATGGGCGTGTTGGTGTTCGTCATGGCGGTGCTGCCCATGACCGACGGTCACGGTATGCATCTGATGCGGGCGGAGGTGCCTGGGCCCACGGTAGGGAAGCTGGTGAGCCGCCTGGGCGACACCGCCAAGATTCTCTACGGCATCTACCTTGCCATGACCGCCTTGGAGACGGTCCTCCTGCTGGCGGGAGGAATGTCATTGTTTGACGCTTGCATCCACGCCTTCGGTACTGCCGGCACCGGCGGTTTCAGTTGCCGGGACTTCAGCGTGGGCGCATATCAAAGCCCCTATTTTGACGTGGTGATCAGCGTATTTATGCTGCTTTTCGGTGTGAACTTCAACCTCTATTATTTCTTGCTGATCCGGCGTTTTCGGGAGGTGTTCCACTCCGAGGAACTGCGGGTCTACCTGCTGGTGGTGGCCGCCGCCGTGGCGGCGATCACGGCGGACATCTGGCATATGTACGGCAGTGTGTGGACCAGCCTGCGGCACGCTTTTTTTCAGGTCTCCTCCATTATCACCACCACGGGGTACGGCACGGTGGACTTCGACCTCTGGCCAACCTTTTCTAAATCCATTCTAGTGGTGCTGATGTTCGTGGGGGCCTGCGCCGGTTCCACCGGCGGCGGCATCAAGATATCCCGTATTCTCATTCTTTTGAAGGCGGCTGTCAGTGAGATGAAGAAAATGCTGCACCCCAATGCGGTGGCCACCACCCGGTTGGAGGGCAAGCCTGTTTCGGAGAAGACGCTGCGGGGAGCCCACATCTATTTCACGGTGTATATGGCAGTGTTTGTGGCTTCGTTTTTGCTGCTGTCCCTGGAGCAGAGAGGGTTGGTGACGACCTTCACAGCCTTGGCGGCCTGCATCAACAACATCGGCCCGGGACTGGAGATGGTGGGGCCCATGGGCAACTTCTCCGCCTTCTCTCCGGCGTCCAAGCTGCTGCTGTCCTTTGACATGCTGGTAGGGCGCCTGGAGATTTTCCCCATGCTTTTGCTGTTCGCACCCTCCAACTGGAAGCGCCGGACGAATATCCGGCGGGCCTCCCGTCTGGACTGAGGGTCCGGCTTCTTTGGAAAATGAGAAAAACCGCCCCGGAGCGTTTCACTCCGGGGCGGTTCTATGTATGCACGGATCAGAAATCCCCGCCTTGGCTGTTGGTCAGAGCCTCCAAAATCTGGTAGCGGTCCATCTGGAAGTTTTTGGTCATGGCAAGGGCCGTCTCCATGTCGATATCTGTAATGAAGCCGTTTTGAATGCCGATGATCTGGTTGCCCTCGCCTTCGGCCAGGACCTTCACCGCCTCATAGCCCATGCGGCTGGCGGTCTCCCTGTCCCGGGCAGTGGGGGAGCCGCCCCGCTGGATGTGGCCCAGCACGGTCACCCGGGGATCGATGCCCAGCTCCTGGTGGATGCGACCGCTGATCTCCATGGCGCTGCCGGCGCCCTCGGCCACTACTACCATGTAGTGGGTGGTCCCCGCCAGACGGGCCCGGCGGATCTTCTCCGCAATGTCCCGCTCGAAGTCCACCTCCCGCTCAGGGATCAGCACGGCGGTAGCGCCCACGGCAATACCGACATACAGCGCGAGATATCCGGCATGGCGGCCCATGACCTCCACCACGGAGCAGCGCTCGTGGGACTGCATGGTGTCCCGCAGCTTGTCGACGCACTCGATGGCGGTGTTGCAGGCGGTGTCAAAGCCGATGGTGTAGTGGGAGCAGCCGATGTCGTTGTCGATAGTGGCGGGGATGCCCACCACCCGCAGGGACATGCCCGCCTCCGCCGCCTGTCGGGAGAGGGCCAGGGCGCCCCGGAAGGTACCGTCGCCGCCGATGGCCACGATGCCGTCCAACCCCAGCAGGCGGCAGGTAGCCAGGGCCTTGGCCCGGCCGGACTCGTCCATAAACTCCAAACTCCGGGCAGTGTACAGAATGGTGCCGCCCTTGTTGATGATGTGGCTGACGCTGGAGGCGTTCATCTGCACGAAATCGCTGTTGATAAGGCCGTTCCAGCCCCGGCGGATGCCCACGCAGCCGATGCCGCGGTTGGTGGCGGCCCGCACCACGGCCCGTACTGCCGCGTTCATGCCGGGAGCGTCGCCGCCGCTGGTGAGAACGCCGATTCGTTTGACATGTTTCTCCATAAGATAAACCTCCCGTTTATTTGGCCGTGTGTCCGATGAAACCCAGCGGCCCAGAAATGCGGTCTTGGATGATGTGGGATCGCTCCTGTGGCAGCAGGAGAGCGGGAGCGCCCAATTCCTCTGTATTCGAATATACCGCCTGAGAGAATCGCTGTCAAGAACTTTTGCAAAAAAACAAAATCCCCCTTGGAAATCGATTAACCGGCAGGAAATTCCCTTTCTGCATCCGTGATGTTTTTGAAAAAACAACCCTTGTAATTTTAGTTTCCCCGCAGTACAATGGACAGGAAACAACGTAAGGAGGAGACGGTTATGCGCACAGTTGTGGTAAACGCCGTGGGGGAGCAGTGTCCCATTCCGGTGGTGAAGGCCACCCGGGCCCTGCGGGAGATGCGGGAGCCTGGGATCCTGGAGATCCATGTGGACAACGAGATCGCCGTACAGAACCTGGCCCGGATGGCCGCGGGTCATAACCTGACAGCCCGGTGGGAAAAGACAGGGGAGCGGGAGTATGTGGTCACCGTGGAGGTGACTGTTCCTGTGGGAGAAGCCCCGCTGGAGGAGCCGGAGATGGTCTGCGCCCCGGCGTGCGGCCTTTTGGTGGCGGTGGACACCGATGTTATGGGCCGGGGCAGTGAGGAGCTGGGCAGGACGCTGATGAAGGGATTCCTCTTTGCCGTCACCCAGCTGCCCTGCCTGCCGGAGGCCATGCTCTTCTACAACGGCGGCGCAAAGCTGACGGTGGAGGGCTCCGCCTCTCTGGAGGACCTGAAAAAGCTGGAGTCCCAGGGGGTGGAGATTCTGACCTGCGGCACCTGCCTGAACTTCTACGGCCTGACGGAGAAACTGGCGGTGGGTTCCGCCACCAATATGTACGCCATTGTGGAGAAGTTGGCCGGGGCCGCCAGGGTGATCAAGCCGTGATCTATCTGGACAACGCCGCCACCACCCGCCCCAAGCCTCCCGGCGTGGCGGAGGCGGTGGCGGAGGCCATGGCCTCCTGCGGCAACAGCGGCCGGGGCGTCCATGAAGACGCCCTTTTCGCTGCCAGGATGGTGTACGGCGTCCGCCAGCGTCTGGCGGAGTGGTTTGGCTGTCCCCGGGCGGACCACGTGGCTTTCACCCCCAACTCCACCGCCGCGCTGAATATCGCCATCGGCGGGCTGCTGAGGCCGGGGGACCATGTGATTTCCACGGACTGGGAGCACAACTCTGTCCTGCGCCCCCTGTACCGTCTGCGGGACCGGGGGATGGACCTGGACTTTCTGTCCGCGGACCGGCGGGGCCGGCTGGACTATGGCGGTTTGGAGGAGCTCCTGCGGCCCAACACCCGGGCGGTGGTCTGCACCCATGCCTCCAACCTGACGGGGGACATGGCGGATATAGCGCGGGTGGGAGCCTTTGCCCGCGCCCATGGGCTGCTGTTCATCCTGGACGCCTCTCAGACGGCGGGGAGCTTTCCCATTGACATGGTGTCCCAGGGCCTCGATGTGGTGTGCTTCACCGGCCATAAGAGCCTGTTGGGTCCCCAGGGCACCGGGGGACTGTGTGTCGGAGAGGGGGTGGACATCCGCCCCTGCCTGGTGGGGGGGACCGGCGTCCAGAGCTTTCTGGAGACACAGCCGGAGGAGTGGCCTACCCGCCTGGAGGCGGGGACACTCAACAGCCATGGGTTGGCCGGCCTGGGGGCCGCCCTGGGCTATTTGGAGCAGATGGGCAGGGATGCGGTCAGGGCCCATGAGTGTGGTCTGGCCCGGCGGTTTTACGAGGCCGTTTGTAATCTCCCCGGCGTGACGGTCTACGGGGACTTCACGGGGGAGGAGCGGGCTCCCATCGTCACACTGAATATCGGTGATTTGGATTCCTCAGAGGTATCCGACGAGCTGGCGGAGCGCTTTGGGATTGCCACACGCCCCGGTGCCCATTGTGCCCCGCGGCTCCACCGGGCTCTGGGAACCGAGGCTCAGGGGGCCGTCCGGTTCTCTTGGGGATGGGCCAACACGGAGGAGGAAACCGACGCCGCGGCGGAGGCCGTTCAGCTCCTGGCGGCGGAGGCGCGGCTGTGAGAGAGCGGATAGAGCGGTGCGTGGTAACTTTCCGCACTACTGCCGGGGCCATGGCTATGGAGAGGGCCTGCAGAGAGGCGGGGCTCCCCGGGCGGCTGATTCCGGCGCCCCGGGCCATCACCGCCGGATGCGGTATGTGTTGGGCAGCTCCTCCAGAGGCCCGGGAGGCCCTGGAGGAGCTGGTGATAAAAAAATACTTGGATGTGGACGGCTTTTATGCTATTATCATCTAAGAGGTGATCCAGGATGTCCAATATCTGCGAGGACTGCGTCTACTATGACTATGACCAGGAGCTGGAGGCCTTCGTCTGCACCATGGACCTGGACGAGGACGAGATGGAACGGTTTTTGAAGGGGACCAGCGCTGCCTGTCCCTTCTACCGCCCCGGAGGCGACTACAAAACTGCCTCGAGACAGTGAGGGGGGGACTATGATGGAAATGGTAGATCTGTACAATGAAAACCGTATTCCCCTGGGCCGCACGGCGGAGCGCCATGCCCCCAAGGGGCCGGGGGAGTATCGCGTGGTGGTCCATGTCTGCGCCTTCGACAGCCGGGGGCGCCTGCTGATCCAGCGCAGGACGGAGGAGAAAAAGCTCTGGCCGGGCCGGTGGGATGTATCCGTTGGCGGCGGCGTAGACGCCGGGGAGACCAGCCGCCAGGCAGCGGAGCGGGAGTTCCGGGAGGAGCTGGGGTACCCCCTGGACCTGGGGGACCTGCGCCAGTCGGTGACAGTGAACTTTTCCGGGGGCTTCGACGACTTCTTTATCATTCATAAGGATTTGGAGCTCTCCTCTTTGGAGCTCCAGAAGGAGGAGGTAGCGGAAGTCCGTTACGTAACAGAGGCCGAGGCCGAGGCCATGGTGGCGGACGGCAGTTTTATCCCGTATCCCGATGGCTTTCTGCGGTTTCTCTTCGCCATGCGGGACACCTTCGGCTTTCCCACGAAATAGGAAGGAAAAGGCAGCGTCTGGAGAGCAGTTTCCGGACGCTGTTCAGACTGCCAAAAAACACTGGAGATTTTTAAAACGGAAAGGAAAGGTGTGTGCGGGAAACTCAAGAGGGGTTTCCTGCGCCATTGCAATCATCAGATTTTTAGAACTTTTGAAGTTCTGAAAATCTACAGCAGCTTGTCAAAAATACTTTTTTGGCAAGCTGGGCAGCGTCCGGAGAGGAATCTCCGGACGCTGTTTTCACAGTGCTGGTATTTCCGTTTGCTCCGGGTCCAGTAAGTGCATCATGGAGACCTCGTAGGCGACCCGTTCCTCGGTGCCCAGGTCCGTGACCTTGTGATATGTACGGCTCTGGACACGGCCCTCCAGAGCCAGGGGGTCACCCACCTGGAGCCGTCCGGCCCGTACCGCCAGCTGGCCCCAGGCGATTACCGGCAGGTAGTCCGCCCGGCCGTATTTTCGGGGGACGGCCAGCATGAGGTCGCAGATACTGCGGCCCAGGGGGGTGCGGCGGAATACCGGCGGCTTGCACAGCGTGCCGGAGAGCAGGATCTGGTTGCAGGGTTCGTCAAGCCCGGGGGAGAGGTGCTGGGCGTATACCGTCAGCACCAGGCGGCTGCCCACGCCGCTGCGGTTGTTAAAGGAGCGCAGCTGTCCCTGGACACGGACGTCTGCGCCCTCTGTCACCTGGGCCAGCTGCGGTTCCGGCAGCAGAACGGGCAGGGTGTCCACCTGACCGGACAGCCGGGGCACCTGGAGCGGAAAGCGGTAAAAGCGGGTGCTGTGGTTTTCGTGGGACAGGGAGGGCGTCTCCAGGGCAACGCCCTCCAGCAGCACCTCGTTCCGGATTTGAGTTGTCATGTCTTCCACCTCTCGGTTGTGATGCTGTATCCTATGAGAGGCCCGTCCGGATTATGCCGCCGTCCGGGGGGAAGGCAAAAAAACCTGGCGTTCCCACGGGGGAACGCCAGGGATGAAGGCCGCGGTGGCGGAAAAGGCGTTTATATCTCCACGCCGCCGTTTTCGTCCGCCAGCATCCGGGCGGCGCGGCGGATAAAATCCTCATAGACCTGCATATCCGGGCCCACATAGGCGAAGCAGGCGATGAAGGGGGACTTTGTGAAGACGATGCCCACATCATGCGCCTTGTCCTCCTCGTCGCCGGTTTTATGGGCCATGGGGAAGTCCATGGGCAGTTTTCCGCCCAGTTTGTGGTTGATCTGCTGCTGACGGAGAATGCTTTCCAGCCATGCGGAGGACTCCTCGTCCACCAGGGTGCGGTCGTACATCCTCTGCAGCAGACGGCCCATCTCCTCGGGAACGAAGTAGTTGTTGATGCCCCGCTTTTCCCGCTCCTCGTCCCAATACTCCCGGTTGAACTGGGTGCCGATCAGACCCAGCTCCAGGAATGCATCATGGATGGCCGCAGCTCCGTAGTGGCGGAAAAGGGCATTGGTGGCGCAGCTGTCGCTGATGACGATCATCAGCTTGCACAGCTCGCCCACGGTCAGCGTCACATCGCCGTTCAGGAACTGCACCGCGCCGCAGCCGGGGATCTTTTGGTTCTCCCGGATGGTCACTGTGTCATCGAAGCTGGTCTCTCCCCGGGATTTCCACAGGAGGATGGCGGCCATCAGGGGCAGCTTGACGATGCTGGCGGCAAGATAATGGTCCTTCTCCCCGTATCCCCAGGTCTCGCCGGTCTCCAGATTTTGGTAGTAAATGCCGGATTGGCCGGGGAAGGTTTTGATCTCCTCTAAAATACATTCCTTGGCGCTCATCATGCGTTCCTGCCTTTCCTCAGTATGTGGCCGTTTCTGGCCCCGGTATGAACACCGTTTAGGGCGGTTAATGCGCCGTTGACGTAGACGCGGCGGATGCCCCTGCAGGGCTGCTTGGGATTTTCATAGGTGGGGGTGTCTTCGATCTCTTCAAAGTCGAAGAGCACCAGGTCCGCCTGCATTCCCTCCCGGATCAGGCCCCGCTTCTGGAGGCCCAGACGGCAGGCGGGCAGGCCTGTCATTTTGAAGACGGCGGTCTCCAGAGGGAACAGCTTCCGCTCCCGGCAGTACTTTGCGATTACACGGGGGAACGTGCCGTACCATCGGGGGTGTGGCTGGCCGTTGCGGTCCAGGGAGGCGGCCTCACCGTCGGAGCCGATCATGGTATAGGGCTGGGACATGATATACTCGATGTCCTCCTCGCACATTCCGTAGTTGACCTCGCCCACTCGGCACCGCTCCTCCACAACCAGGTCAAAGCAGGCGTCGGCAGGATCCACGCCCCGGATGCCGGCGATCTCCAGGATGGATTTGCCCACGGTCCACTGGTTTTTTTCTGTGGACACATAGGGGATGAAGATGTCCCCCCAACGGCCTTCGTGGCTGGCGTTGGCCTCGGCGTTGATACGCTTTCGGGTCTCCGGGTTCTGGAGACGGGCCAGCAGGCCCTCCACGCCGCCCTCAAAGGCCCAGAAGGGGGCGTTGCTGTCCAGGGTGGTGGCGGACGCGCTGTAGGGGTACTGGTCCAGCTTCACGTCCAGCCCCTGGCGGCGGGCCTGGTCCACCAGGGCAATGGTGGTCTTGCAGTGGACCTGCCAGACGCTCTTGCGCACTACTTTGTGGTGGGCGATCTGTAGCGGAGCGCCGGAACGCTGGCAGATTTCCAGGGCCTCTTTTACGGCTTCCACCACATTTTCGCCTTCGTCCCGCATGTGAGTCTCATAAAAGGCGCCGTAGGGAACCAATTCCCTGCACAGTTCTGCCAGTTCGTCCGTGCCGGCGTAGCATCCGGGGGGATAAATCAGGCCGCTGGAGAGGCAGAATGCGCCGTCCTCCAACGCCTGCCGGAGCATGACTTTCATAGCCTTCATCTCTGCCGGCCCCGCCTTCCGGGCCTCAAAACCCATGGCCGCCACGCGGATGGTGCCATGGCCCACAGCGGTGCCGAAATTTACGCTGGTCTTCCGGGCCTCCAGCATATCCAGGTAGTCCCCGACGCTCTCCCAGCTGTAATCCAAGTCGCCCACATAGTCCCGAAGCTGCTTTTTCCGCTCAGGGTTTTGACTGACTGGGGCAACGGAGATGCCACAGTCGCCGCCGATTTCCGCGGTCACGCCCTGGAGAATCCGGCTCTCCGCCGCAGGGCACCCCGGCAGGCTGGTATCGCTGTGGGCATGGATGTCGATGAACCCGGGGGTGAGGCAGCGGTCTTCACCGTCCGCAATCTCCAGGGCATCCCGGGATGCCCTGCCGGTCCCCACCTTGGTGATGACACCGTCTTTCACACCCACCCAGCCCCGGAACCAGGGAGCGGAAGAACCGTCGATTATTCGGACATTATGAATCACTAGATCATATATCACGCACTTTCCTCCTGTCAGTGTTGTCAAAGAGGATGTTAAGCAAAAAATGTGCCAATCATTGGAACGGCTTTTGGCGGAATTTCCAGATATCAATCTGCCCAAAAAATTTTTTTTGTTCCCATTTATCGACTCGTTATGCCCGATTTACAGAGCACGGTTCTTCTGCTACAGGCTGCGCAGAAGAGCGGTGCCCTGCTCTGTGATCTGGGCACCGCAGCGGCCTGGACGTATGGTGATCAGCCCCTGAGTCCGCAGCTCCTCCAGGATCAGGCGGAGCTGGTGGTCGCTGATATACCGCTTGCGGTTTTGCAGATGATAGGCCAGGCTTGTCCGGCCGATACCGTGAGAGAGCTGGGTGTTTTCTCCGATGAGCCGCAGGACCTCCGTGCGGATGTTTTCGCCTGCCGGCAGAGCGGTTTCTGCGGTGTCAAACAGGTAGTCCGGAAAGCGGTGCATGGCCCGGTAGAAGGTGCAGGCATTTTCCAGCTCCCGGACATTCCCTGGCCAGGCATATTGATCCAGCAGGGCGAATTCCGCCGGCGTGATGGAGCGGTAGTCCTCCTGGAGGAAGTTTTTCAGCAGGGCCTCAATGTCAGCTTTCCGTCGGCGCAGGGGAGGGATGGACAGCGGGAACACATTCAGGCGGAAAAACAGATCGCCGCGGAAGGCGCCGTCCTTGACCTGCTGGCGAAGGTCACGGTTGGTGGCGGTGATGAAGCGCACGTCGATATCAATCAGCTCCTTGCCGCCTACCCGAATAATCTGCCGCTCCTGGAGAGCGCGGAGGAAGCTTGCCTGAAATTTCGGGGAGATTTCCCCGATCTCGTCCAACAGGACGGTACCATGCATGGCCAGCTCAAAGAGGCCCTTCCGCCCCCGGCTGCTGGCGCCAGTGAAGGAGCCCGGCTCATAACCGAAGAGCTCGCTCTCCAGCAGGGAGTCCGGCAGCGCGGCGCAGTTGATGGCGATGAAGGGTGCCTTGCGGCGGGAGGAGGCGTTGTGAATCGATTGGGCCAGCAGTTCTTTGCCGGTGCCGCTTTCGCCGTAAATCATCACGGTGTCGTCAACGGCGGCAATCTGCCGGGCGGTATTGATAAGCTGAGACATCTCCGGAGATTTGCAGAGGATGTCTTTGAATGTGTATTTTGCCCGGAAGCCGGCCTGTTTGGCGCTGAGGTTCTGGGCCCGGACCTTGGCGTAATCCTGGAGGATGAAGTAATAGCCTGCCACATCGTCCATCAGGCGGATGGGATTTTTTTCATAGCCATAGGCCTCGCCCTCGATCATTACCGGTTCCTCGGAGTGATCCTGAGAGTCCAGCGCCTCCGCCGGAATGTGATCAGCGATGCGGATTTGGTTTTTGTTGTCCGCCCGGAAGATTTTCAGGGCCAGCCGGTTGGCGTACACCGGGCGGTAGGCGCTGTCTGTCAGCAGCATCCCGTTTTCACTGGCGTCCACCACGCGGCTCAGCATCTCCGATTTCAGATAGCCGTAGATATAGTTGGACTGAAACCCCTCGTTGGACTTCACCACCGAGTGGATGTGCCGCTGAAGGTTCCGGTTGATGATGCCGACGTCCAGATCCAGCAGCTGCATGAGCTTGAACATGGTGTCAAACCCTACCTTGCGGTAGCCGATGTCGATCACCTACATTCGTTGCCGCTGTAGACATTGAGGATAACAAGACGTCAAACTGAGAATC
>NZ_CAJULS010000052.1 GCF_910587525.1 uncultured Oscillibacter sp.
CCCCGCCAATGGCCCGCCCATAGCGGCGGCTCAAGTCCGTGTTTACGCCGCTTTCTGGACGGAATACCAGTCTGTCCGCTTCGCATTGCGTTATCGTTTCACTCCAGGCTTTTCTCACTGCCACAACATCGAACACGCTCCCGCTCTGCCGTGTAAAAGGACTTCTTTTTGTAAATATCACCCAACCCGATCACGGCTTTCCGCACCGTTTCGTTACTGACAGACAGTCCCTGCTTTTCGGTGGTCCCGTCGTTTGTGATATCCGGCTAAACTATGATTAGATGGTCAATGGCCTGCAAATCTTCCTCATTATGATGAGCCATCAGGAGGAATTTTCCATGCGGGGCGTAGGCGGTCCGGGAGTCAACGGAGGAATCACCCCGCCCACCACGGGCAGAACACCCAGCACCAGGAAAGTTGTCTGCCCCCTGTTGCGGTCAAAGCGTCCGGGCTACGAAAAAGGTTAATATTTTGTGTAGGGCTTGTATGTTGCCAATGATGGAGATTTGAAAGCGCACTTTACAAAAAAGAACAGGGGGGGCCGGGCTGACCTCCTGTTCCTTTTGGTTTTTGGGGTTTGACTGTCCTTGTCCGGTCTGCTTCCATATCAGACATTTACTTACGGCGCCGCCCCTTTTTGTGCCCGCCGGAGAGAATTTTACGAAGCAGCTCTTGACATTCCCCCTGGTGGAGGGTATATTCTGAACTCACAAACCCAAAGACGTCCCGGGTTCTCCCATGCCTCCGGGACGGGAAAGGAACGAAAACATGAAACGGACATACCAAAAACTCAGCGCACTGCTGCTGGCTCTGGCGTTGTGCCTCAGCCTCTCCGCTCCCGCCCTGGCGGCGGAGGAAATCGGACTGAAAACCGCGGCCCAGCAGGCCGTGGCTGGTGCCCTCACCTACGGCGGAGCCAGCCAGATCAGCTGGGCAGTGTGGCAGGACGGAAAAATCATCGAGAGCGGCTCCCAGACCGCGCCCCCAAGCGATGGCCAGCCGGAGCGGACTGCCGGCGGCACGGTCTACGGCATCGGCTCCGTCAGCAAGATCTACACCACTGTGGCGGCGATGCAGCTGGCGGAGGCAGGCAAACTGGACCTGGACAAGCCGGTAACTGCCTATTTGCCGGAATTCAAGATGGCAGACGAGCGGTATAAGCAGATCACCGTGCGGATGCTCCTGAACCATTCCTCCGGCCTCATGGGCTCCTCTATGGGCAGCGGCCTGCTGTTTGACGACCCCAGCGAGGCGGCCACGGATCAGCTTCTGGAGCGTCTGGCCGTCCAGCGCCTGAAAGCCGGCCCCGGCGCGTACAGCGTCTACTGCAACGACGGCTTCACCCTGGCCCAGCTGGTGGTGGAGGCTGTGTCCGGGCAGGAGTTCATGGACTATGTCCGGGCCAATATCCTGACCCCCGCCGGGCTGAAAGAGACCTACGCCCCCGGCGACACCTTCAACAGCCGGGCCACCATTTACAGCGGGACGGACACCACCCCCCTGCCCATGGACTGTCTGGGCGTCCTGGGTACCGGCGGCCTCTACGCCACGGCGGAGGACCTGGCCGCCTTCGGCGGCGCCCTCACCGGCGGGACCCTTTTGAAAAACTCCTCCCTGGACGCCATGGCCGCGCCGGAGTACGCCCGGGGCCTGTGGCCCAAGGAGAACGCCCCGGATGCCCTGGCCTACGGCCTGGGCTGGGACAACGTGGAGTGGTTCCCCTTCCATGAAAACGGTATCCAGGCCCTGGTGAAGGGCGGCGACACCCAGTATTACCACGCGGGACTGGTGGTCCTTCCGGAGCACAACATGGCGGCGGCGGTGCTGACCTCCGGCGGCGTTTCCACCTATAACGAGATGGCCGCCTCCCAGATGCTGATCGCGGCCTTGGCGGCCAAGGGGGTAGAGGTGGACGAGACCCCCGTCGCCCTGCCGGAGGCCTCCCCCGCCAAAATGCCCCAGGAGCTGATGAAAAACGCCGGGTACTACGGCTCTTTAATGCAGTACAAGGTGGATGTGAGCGCTGGCGGCACATTGACCATGAGCTATCTGGGGATGGAGGTCCCCGCCCAGACCTTTACCTACCATGACGACGGTACCTTCCGGGACGAGACCGGCACGGCCTGCCTGAAATTCGTGAAGGAGTCCAACGGGGAAACTTATCTCTACCAGCGGGCCTTCACTGTGCTCCCCGGCTTGGGGGGACTGGGCACCTCCAATTACGCCGCCGTGAAACTGCCGGAGAACAAAATCTCCCCGGAGCTTCAGAAGAGCTGGAACGACTTTGTCAGCGGCATCAGCATCCTGCCCATGAACGAGCGGTACAGCTCCCAGATCTATCCGGCCCTGACTGCCGCGGCACAGGCAGAAAGTACCGCGGCGGAGGGCGTCCCCGGCTACATGGGCTCCCTGAAAATCGTTGACGAAACCCACGCCCGGTACGCCGTTCAGATTCCCGGCAACGTGGGCCGGGACGGCTATGACCTGGAGCTCCGCCGGGATGAGAAGGGCGCGCTGTGGCTGTTCCAGTCCAACGGGGCCGTGTACATGGATGAGGCTGCCGTACCCACCCTCTCCACCGGGAACGGCAATGTCCGCTGCACCATCCAGCCCGACGGCTACGCCCGCTGGTACAAGGTAGATGACAATGCCGCCGGGAAGACCATGGCGGTCCAGCTGCCGGAGAATGCCGGCTTCTGGGTCTACGACAAGGACTGGAACGTCACTGCCTCCTCTGTGGTGGGCGGTGATGAATCCGCCAAGCTGCCGGAGGGCGGCATGGTGGTCTTTGCCGGGGACCCCGGCGCGAGATTCCAGCTGTCCTTTACCTGAGCGCTTTCCTCAGACGCCAAGAGAGACAGTCCACCCCAGCACAAACCGGGAGACTGGAGCGGCAAAACCGCTCCAGTCTCCCGGTTCTTTATTCGAGAAACCCCGCAGGGGCGGCGCCGTCGTCCCGTGGGCCCGGCCGGGAACAGTACCGGTCCAGGACCCCGGGCGTAAAACGCAGGAACAGCGTGATGGAAATCAGGCTGGCGGTAATGTCGCAGAAGGGCTCGGCGGCAAAGGCCGCGGCGGCGGAGAACACCACGGGAAACAGCAGAATGCCCCCCAAAAAGAGGCTCTTGCGCATCAGGGAGCACCCCAGAGCCAGCCGCACCTGCCCCAGTGCGGTGGACATATCCACACACATCCACTGGACGGCCATGAACAGGGCCCCCGCTGTGTAGATCCGGATATACCGCACGCTGCGCTCCAGAATCTCCCTTTCGGTTGAGAAAAGCAGGACGAACCGCGGCGCGAGCACTTGGGTCACCGCCAGCATGAGAGCGGCGAAGCCGAAGCAGAGGAGAAACACGCCCCAGAGGGCCTGCCGCACCCGCCTCCGGTCACCGGCCCCCAGGTTGAAGCTCACCACCCCCTGGCAGCCCAAGGTAATGCCGCCCATAGGCATAGCCAGCAACAGCATATAGCTTTGCACGACAGCGGCGCAGGTGATGAGGACGTCGCCCTCGCCAGGGCCGCCGTACCGCTGGAGGGCTGTGTTAAGAATAATGAGAATTACGCTGTCCAGGGCGTAGGTGAGAAAGGGGGAGAGCCCCAGCAGCAAAATCCGCCTGCACAGGGCGGGCTGGAGCCGCCCCCAGCGCAGAGGCGCCGGCAGCCCCGGCAGGCGCAGAGAGACCAGGGCAAAGGCGCAGGCGGCGGCCTGGGAGATGACGGTGGCCCAGGCCGCGCCGGAGACGCCAAAGTCCAGCCAAAAGATGAACACCGGGTCCAGGACAATATTCAGCGCGGCCCCCAGCATCACCGTTCCCATGCCCAGGCCGGAGCGGCCCTGGGCAATCAAAAAACTGTTCAGTCCGCCGGAGAGCAGGGCGAAGGCGGTGCCGCCGATGTAGACGGTGATGTAGTCTAGGGCGTAGGGAAAGGTGTCCGCGCTGGCTCCGAACCACCAGAGAAACTGGCGGCGGAACAGGAAGAACACCGCGCTCAGTCCCACCGCCAGGCCCAGCAGCAGCCGGAAGCAGTTGGAGAGAATGGTCCCGGCAGCCTCCCGGTCCCCGGCCCCCAGCTTCATGGCCATCAGCGGTGTGCCGCCCAGGCCCACCAGCATGGAGAAGGAGGACAGCAGCGTGATGATGGGCCCGCAGACCCCAACACCTGCCAGCGCCAGACTGCCGGTGCCGGGGATGTGCCCGATGAACATCCGGTCCACGATGCTGTACAGGACGTTGACAAACTGGGCCAGCATGGTGGGTACAGCCAAGCGGAGCAGCAATCCCGGTATCGGGTCCCGCCCCAAATCGTTTTTTCTCCGCAAAAAAACCATCTCCCTCCGAAAAAAGCTGAAAACCTGTACGTACCGGCGAAAAATGCCGAATAAACAGGGTTTGGCGAATGTGAATACAAATTCTGATGCGTAACTTGCTATTATACCCGCTTGGCGAAAAATGTCAATCCCGGTCAGGTGGTCCCGAAGGCTCACCGCCGCTTCCGGTCATTTCGCAGGCAGTGAGGCCGGTGCTGAGGGCGTGCATGTGGCTGGAGCAGCGGGTATCCCTGCCCATTACACCCGGCCGCAGTACCAGCCTAGATAGTGCCGTCAATCAAGAAGGAGCCAAATTCGTTGTATTGCTATTTGGCTCCTTCTTGATTGACGACACTATCTAAGTTAATTCCACTATATATGGAGTGTATTAATGAAGAGAAGTACTCCTCTGGTCCGGAACATTGGCCAAAAGGTCAAATATTATCGAACAAAAAATGGGTTGGCCCAGAAAGACCTGGCCGCAAAATTACAGACTTGCGGCTGCGATATTACGGAGACCATGTTGGTTCATATTGAGACCGGATACCGCTACTTCCGTATTTGAGATCGACAAGCTGGTGGAGGTCCTGAAGGTGGATTACAACGCCTTCTTTGCTCAGGACGAAGAGGGCAAATAACAGGAGCCGGGACAATACGTCCTGGCTCCTGTTTGTGTCTTTCAGTGGAACAGCTTCCGGCCGGCCCAGATAAACAGGCACGCGCCCGCAACAGATACGATCAGATTGGCAAAAATACCGTAGGCATAAAAGCCTAGCGCTCCAAAGACCAGGGTGCCCACCATGGAGCCCACGACACCCACCACGATATTCCGCAGGAGGCTCCCCTCCATGTCCATCAGCTTTCCGGCAATCCAGCCCACCAGTGCGCCGGTAATCAGTGTACCCAGTAAATGAAACATCTCTCTTCTCCTTCTCCGCCTGGGGGCGGTTTTTCTGTTGTATTGTATGGGAGCTTCTCAGTCCTTGATATACTCCCGCACCCGGTAGACCGCGCCGATCTCCTCCTCGCAGATCTTCCGGCAGTTCTCAATCTCCTCCGGCGGGATGGTGTCCACCACGGTCATCATTACCGTTGGGACATATTGCCGCAGCTCTTTGGCAAACGCCTTCATGGCCTTGTAGGAGCCGGGAAACTGGGGGCGGCACAATGCTTCGTACTTCTCTGCCGTGTCGGTGTTCAGCGAGATGGAGACCATGTCAAACCGTCCGGCGAAGTCCGGGCAAGTGTCCCGCCCGTGGATGAGGTTCGCGGTGCCGTTGGTGTCCATGCGGGTAAAAATTTTTGTGCCACGCTCCTTCATCCGGTCAATGACCCAGCAGATGTCCTCCAGGCGGTAGCTGGGTTCGCCGAAGCCGCAGAATACCAGCTGTTTGTATTTGGAGAGGTCCCAGCCCTCGATGGAGGCCAGAATCTCCTCCTTTGTGGGCTCCCGTTCCAGCCACAGGTTGTCGTTGTAGATGCTGCCGTTTGAAGTCTGGTTGTGCCGCAGGCAGAAGGTGCAGGCGTAGTCGCAGCGGTTGGTGGTGTTGACGTACAGGTTGTCCCCGTACTCGTAGGTGATGGTAAAGCCCTTCTTCATAGTTGTCACTCCTCTAACTAATTTCCGTACAGGTGGAAACCCGACAAGGTGAATATGCCGTCCTGGTACGTCACACCGGCGGAGATGTCCGCGATATACCAGGTGGGCACCACATCCACCCCTCCCCAAAACCGGACGCGGCACTCCTCCGGAAAGACCTCAAACTGAATGGTGTCGCCGATGGACGGCGCCCGGTCCTCCTCCGGAAGCGCGGCGGAATCCACCTCCGCCAGCTCCCGGCCCAGAATTAAAAAGGCCCGGTCTTCCGCCCGCTCCAGCCGCAGCAGAGAGGAAACGCCCTCCCAGAGCGGATTCCCGCCCTCCGCATAGTAGAACGTGGAGTAGTCCGTCAGCGTCCCGTCCTCATTTTTCTCCACCACGTGGAGGTCCCAGACGGAGACCCCGGTGCCGCTGCCGGAGTAGCAGAGGACGACCAGCTCGTCCTCCCCGTCGCCGTCCAAGTCAAAGCAGTACATCTCCGGCGGATACGTGCGGGGTGTGGAAAAGCACCAGTCGAACTCCGCCGCGCTCTCCCCCCAGAGGATCAGGGCGGTCTCCGGGTGTTCCTCTGTCCGGGGCTGGGCGTAAAAGTACGCCCCTGGGATCTCCGCCAGCAGTTCGGCGGTGTTTTCGTGGACCCAGCGCATCATGTTTCCGTGATAATTCCGGTCCCCCACGGGGGTGGCCGGTTCCCGGCCCTCCTCCGGCTCCCGTCCCTCCGTCACAATGCCCGGGGCGGAGAGGGGCTCCAGCCGCCATGTCTCCGGCAGGGAGAGCGCCCCTTCCGCCGGAGGCTCTTCCGGCGGCGTCTCCGGCGCCCGCGCTCCGCACCCGCCCAAAACCAGCAGGACCAGCATCCCAAAAAGCAGTTTCCGCATCCGGCGGCCCTCTCAAACCCGGACCTTTGGAAACAGCCGCAGTCCGTTCTCAAATGTGATCTCCGACATCTCCTCTGGTGTCACGCCTTTCCACTCCGCCAGCTTTTCCACGATATACGGCAGGTTCCGGCTGTCGTTCCGCTTCCCCCGGTTGGGCACCGGGGAGAGATACGGCGCGTCTGTCTCAATCACAATCCGGTCCAACGGCGTGACCGCCGCCACCTCCGGCGCCCGCTTGGCGTTTTTGTAGGTGATGGGTCCGTCAAAGCCCAGATACCAGCCCCGCTTGAGGAGCTCCTCCGCCATCTCGGGGCTCCCGGAGAAGCAGTGGAACACACCGGTGACCTCCGGATACTCCTTCACAATGGCCAGGGAATCCCCGTGGGCCTCCCGGTCGTGGACGATCACCGGCAGCCCAACCTCCCGGGCCAGGGCCAGCTGGCGGCGGAAAATCTCCCGCTGGAATTCCTTGGGCGGATTCTCCGCCCAGTAGTAGTCCAGCCCGATCTCCCCCACGGCCACTGCCTTAGGGTGCCGGCACAGGGCCCGGATCTCCTCCAGCTCCCGCCCCCCCGCCCCGGCGCAGTCCTCCGGATGGATGCCCGCGGCGGCATAAATATAACCGTACGCCTCCGCCAGGGCAACAGAGGCCCGGGAGCTCTCCACGTCCACCCCGGCGGTCACCGCGGCGGCCACTCCCGCCGCCGGGAGCAGCTGCTCCAGCAGCTCGGTCCGGTCCCTGTTAAAGGCGTTGTCGGTATAATGGGCATGGGTGTCAAACAGCGTCATGGCGCGCCTCCTGTGTCAGCATTTGCTCTATTGTAGCACGGTTCCATGGGAAAGAAAAGAACCAAATCCCTTCCGGGAAATCAGCCCAAGGCATGAAAAAAGGACATCCGTCGGATGTCCTTTCCATCAACTCGCACGATCAGCCGATCTTGTTGAGCTTCAGGGTCATGGCGCTCTTTTTATGAGCGGCCGTGTTCTTGTGCAGAACGCCCTTGGCCACCGCCTGATCGACCTTCTTCACCGCAACCTTATACGCACCATCGGCCTCGGTGCGATTGCCTTCTGCGGCAGCAGCCTCGAACTTCTTGATGGCGGTCTTCAGCGCGGACTTTGTAGCCTTGTTGCGCGCGTTTCTGGCGGCTCCGATGAGAACACGCTTTTTGGCAGACTTAATATTCGGCAAACCAAACACCTCCTCCTTAGGCAAATTCAGCATGGGAACAGGACTTCCCACCGTGCAGGATAATATTTTAGCAGGGAAGGGAGAAAAAAGCAAGAGTTTTTTTACAATTTCCGGTGATTTTTTGTATATTGTATCCCCAACCGCAAAACCTAGGAGCAAGAGCACCAGATTTTGTGCAGGAGGCAGTACAGTATGTTGGTAAAACGGACCGACCTGGCCCTGGAGGCCCGGGAGTTATGGCAGGAGTCCGCCGAGCGGACCACCCGCCTCTCCGGCGTCAAGGCCACAAAGACCAAGCGGGAGGGTTACCCGGTGACCCGGGTGGATATTTTGGACCAGCGGGGGGAGAAGGCCCTGGGAAAGCCCCAGGGCAGTTATCTGACCATTGATCTGACCACCTTTTGGCAGCGCAAGGCGGACTTTTTCGAACGGGCCGTCCGGGCGGTGGGGTCTCAGCTCAAGGAGCTGCTGCCGGAGGAGGGTCCGGTCCTCATCATCGGCCTTGGCAACGAGGCTATGACGCCGGACGCCGTGGGCCCCCTGGCGGCGGACAACATTCTCATCACCCGCCACCTGATTGCCGCCATGCCGAAGCACTTCGCGGGCTTCCGGCCCGTGGCGGTGTTCCGCACCGGCGTACTTGGCACCACCGGCGTGGAGTCCGCCGAGGCGGTGCGGGGCCTGGTGGCGGAGGTCAAACCGGCCCTGGTTATTGCCATCGACGCCCTGGCCTCCCGCCGCTGCGAGCGGGTATGCACCACGGTGCAGCTCAGCGATACCGGCATCATCCCCGGCTCCGGGGTGGGGAATCACCGTGCGGCCCTGAACCGGGAGACGCTGGGAGTGCCGGTGCTGGCCGTGGGCATCCCCACGGTAGTGGACGCCGCCACCTTGGCGGCAGACCTCCTGGAGGAGTCCGGCGTGGAGAATATCGATTCTGAAACCCTGCGGGGCGGCAAGGGGGATCTGATGGTGACAACGCGGGATATTGACCAGCAGGTCCGGGACCTGAGCAAAGTTGTTGGGTATGGGATTAACTGGGCGCTCCAGGACCTGGAGATTGAGGAGATGAATGCGCTTCTGAGCTGAGGGGGGGGCCTGCGGGGGACAGGGGGTGCCGCCCCACGGGGCGGGACGGGGGGATTCCCGCCGCGGGCGGGGACGCGGGATTGTGCCGCTTTGCGGCACGGAATGCACCCCCCATTACATCGTAATTCTGTGAATCTAAAGATCAATCTCCAAAACCACCGGACAGTGGTCACTCCCCGTGACCTCACTCCAGATATCCGCGCTGCGGATCAGCCCCCGAAGCCTTTCGGAGACGATAAAGTAGTCAATCCGCCATCCGGCGTTGTTTTTTCGGGCATTGAAGCGGTAGCTCCACCAAGAGTACGCCCCGGTTTTCTCGGGATACAGCGCCCGGAAGGTGTCCACAAACCCGCTGCTCAGCAGACGGGTCATCTTCTCCCGCTCCTCGTCAGAAAAGCCGGGATTCCGCCGGTTGCTCTGGGGATTTTTCAGATCGATCTCCTGGTGAGCCACATTCAGATCCCCGCAGTAAATCACGGGTTTCCTCCCGTCCAGATCCAGCAGATACTCACGAATGTCGTCCTCCCAGGCCATGCGGTAATCCAGCCGGGCCAGCTGGTCTTTGGAATTTGGCGTGTAGCAGCACACCAGATAGAACTCCGGGTATTCCGCCGTGATGACCCGCCCCTCATGGCGGTGCTCGTCAATGCCAAAGTCATAAGTCACCTCCAGCGGCTGGCGCCGGGTGAATACTGCCGTGCCGGAATAGCCGGCCTTGTCGGCGCTGTTCCAGAAGCGGACGTAGCCCGGCAGATCGAACTCCGCCTGTTCTGGGCGCATCTTCGTCTCCTGTAAGCAGATCACATCCGCACCCGCGAAGGCACAGAAATCCAGAAAACCTTTTCCCAGGCAGGAACGCAGGCCGTTGACGTTCCAGGATACCAATTTCATAGCCGTCTTCCTCCTCATATCCATGATGCCTTATTCTACCTGATCCGGCGGCAGAACACAACGCCGGCCGACGAGAAAATGGGGAAAATAATTCCTTTTACCGTTCGTGCCGATAGCCGCCCAGCAAACTGAAATTTGCATCACCGGCTTCTATACTATTTCTTTTTGCTGACGTCAAGCAATGTTTTAACACTGAGTACCATGAATACAATGCCCAATGCAATCGCAATAAGGACCGGCATCTTTACATCCTTACGGCAATTATAATTTCTACTGTACCCGCTGGCATCAAGATGATAGATAGCGTTCTTTTCATATCGGCTTCCTCCGTAGCTTCCGGTTTCAAGCTGTGATTAGGTCTTGTTTGAAAGAGAGCAAAACGCCAGGGCAGCGGACCTTTTTCCGCCGCTCTGCGTTGATTTTCCTTGCCATACACAAAGTATGACTGCGTCAAATCACCTTGACCGGAAAAAGATCTCGTGCCGTTGGGTCTTTCGCTATTTATCAAACAGGGTTTAGTGAAATTGCTGATAATCGGACCCAACAACACAAAAAGTAAAAGGGAGAAAAAAGAGAAAAAACGGAAAATTCCCGTAGCATTTTTGGGAGAAATATGATACGCTGAGAGGGAGAGAAAAGGCCCTCCGGCCGGCGCGGGCCGCCTGGGGGGAAGAGGGGGGGAGCGAGATGAAAAAGCGGGTCTGCCTATGGCTGTTGCTGCTGTTTTTGCTGTCTGGCTGCGGGAGTGCCGCTGCGCCCCCTCCGGCGGCGGGGAGAGACGCCGTTCCCGCCCAGTCCCCGGAGACCGGTATGGGGCTGTCCGCCACACAGCTGGAGTCGGAGTCCCGCCCGCTGATGGAGGAGGAGATCCTCGCCGCCTATTACCGGGCGGAGGAGGCCTACGGCTGGTTTGACCTGGCTCCGCTGCCGGACAGCGGTGAAACGGTCCGCCTAAACGGCGTGTCTTACCGCAGGGTGGATTACCCCGGTATGGAGAGTGCGGATGATCTGCGGGCCTATCTGCGGGGCCTGTTCTCCGCCGGGCTGACAGATGATCTGCTGTCCCTGGGAGGTGACCAGCCCTACTATCAGGATGTGGATGGGGCGCTGTATGTCTCCTTCTCCGGAAGGGCGCGGGACGGCAGCAAGGGCGCGGCCCAAGTGGAGGTAGTCCAGGTGGACGGCCAGAACTACACCCTGGAGGTCTCCGTGGAGCTGCTGGACGCCAGCCAGGGCGCTGTGACCGGACTGGAGTGCTGGTCCTTTCCCTACGCCTATGTGGACGGCCGCTGGGTCTTCACGGATTTCCAGATGGTCAGCTGAGGCGCCGCTGCGCAAATTTAAACGCAAACTTTTCTGGGATTCACGCAAAAAATTGCATTCGCCCGGGAAGCTGAAAAGGCTTCCCGGTTTTTTGTCAATCAATTAACGAATTTTGCGCTACGAAATCGAAAAATTTGCGCAAAAATTTACGTAAATTAAGGCAATATGCAATGAATCAGATTGCTGAATTTATGCAAAAGGTAAAAGTTACAACGTTTGCGTAGATTATAGCGTAAGATTTACTTGAAAAAACGTTCACGTATGCTACAATTAAGAAGGCACCCAATAAACAACGCAAAAGGAGTGGAAGTATGGAAAATTTGTTTTGGATCGGATTCGTCGGAGCCGCCGTTGCCGGCCTCTTCGCGGTTATGCAGGCCAAGAAGGTGATGGCCTACTCCGAGGGTACCGAGCGGATGCAGAAGATCGCAGCCAACATCCGCGCCGGCGCGAACGCTTACCTGAAGCAGCAGTACACAACGGTATTCAAAGTCTTTGTGGTGGTGTTCATCATCCTGCTGGCCTTGGCCTTTGCCACCGGCGGGCAGATGCTCTCCAAATTCACCCCCTTCGCCTTCGTCACCGGCGGCATCTTTTCCATGCTGGCCGGCTTCATCGGCATGAAGATCGCAACCAACTCCAACGCCCGCACCGCCCAGGCCGCCTCTGAGAGCCTGAACAAGGGCCTGCGGGTGGCCTTCTCCTCCGGCTCTGTCATGGGCTTTACCGTGGTGGGCCTGGGTATGCTGGATATCACCATGTGGTTCTTCCTTCTGCGGTATGCCTTTGGCATCAACAGTCCCACGACGCTGGGCAACATCATGGTTATGAACGGCATGGGCGCCTCCTTCATGGCACTGTTCGCCCGTGTGGGCGGGGGCATCTACACCAAGGCCGCCGACGTGGGCGCCGACCTGGTGGGAAAGGTGGAGGCCGGCATCCCGGAGGACGACCCCCGGAACCCCGCCACCATCGCAGACAACGTGGGTGACAACGTGGGCGACGTGGCCGGCATGGGCGCGGATCTGTACGAGTCCTATGTGGGCTCCATCCTCGCCACCTTTGCCCTGGGCGCTGTGGGCGGCTACGGCTGGAATGGCATGCTGCTGCCTGTGGCTCTGGCGGTTTGCGGCATCATCTGCTCCATTTTCGGCTCCTACCTGGTGAAGACCAAGGAGGACGCCACTCAGGAGTCCCTGCTCAAGAGTCTGCGCACCGGCACCTATACCGCCGCGGTTCTGGCGGCCGTGCTGGCGGCCCCCCTGACCTACTGGATCCTGGGCAGTTGGGGCGTGTACATCGCCATCCTCTGCGGCCTTATCGGCGGCTGCGCCATTGGCTACTTCACCGAGTATTATACTTCTGACACCTATAAGCCCACTCAGGAGCTGGCGGCGGCCTCTGAGACCGGCTCCGCCACCATCATCATCGGCGGCATCTCCCTGGGCCTGAAATCCACCATGACCTCCATCCTCATCGTGGCTGCGGCGGTACTGATCAGCTACTTTGCCGCCGGCGGCTCCGTGCGGATCATGAGCGCGTCCGGCGTATTCAGCGAGTCCTTTAACCGCGGCCTGTACGGCATCGGCATCGCCGGCGTGGGCATGCTGTCCACCCTGGGCATCACCCTGGCCACCGACGCCTACGGCCCCGTGGCCGACAACGCCGGCGGCATCGCCGAAATGAGCGGCCTGCCGGAGACCGTCCGCCAGCGCACCGACGCCCTGGACTCTCTGGGCAACACCACCGCCGCCACCGGCAAGGGCTTTGCCATCGGCTCCGCCTCTCTTACCGCCCTGGCCCTGCTGGTCAGCTATGTCAACATCGTCCAGGAGCGCACGGCGGAAAACCTGAACTTCACTCTCACCAGCCCCACGGTGCTGGTTGGCACCTTCGTGGGCGCCATGCTGACCTTTGTGTTCACAGCCTCCACCATGAGCGCGGTGCAGAAGGCGGCCCAGTCCATCGTGGTGGAAGTCCGCCGCCAGTTCAAGGAGATTCCCGGCATTATGGAGTACAAGGCCGACCCGGACTACGCCTCCTGTGTGGGCCTGTGCACCAAGGGTGCGCTGCGTGAGATGGTCTCTCCCGCGGTGCTGGCCATCGTGGTGCCCATTGCCACCGGCCTGATCCTGGGGCCCACCGGCGTGGTGGGGCTGCTGGGCGGCGTGTCTGTCACGGGTTTTGCCATGGCGGTGTTCATGTCCAACGCCGGCGGCGCGTGGGACAACGCGAAGAAGTACATCGAGACCGGCCACCACGGCGGCAAGGGCTCCGAGCAGCACAAGGCGGCTGTTGTGGGCGATACCGTGGGCGATCCCTTCAAGGATACCTCCGGTCCGTCTCTGAACATTTTGATCAAGCTGTGCTCCACGGTGTCCATTGTGTTCTCCGGACTGATTCTGGCGTTTAATCTGATGAATATGCTGTAATTTCCGATTACCGGTTCCCCCCGTCGGCAGGCGGGGGGAACTTTTTGCTGAAGGTCGGGGGAAATTCAGCCATGATGATGGCCAATGTCATTAAGATAAGACCAATTTCCAAATAATGGGGCATCAAAATGTTCTTAGATTTCAGCTAAGCACTTAGAATCCAAAACATTTTTGCACCCCATTATTGGGTAAATTTCCTTAACTCAATGACATTGTGATGATGGCTGGTGTATTGCACACTTTATGCCGTTGGAAGAAATTCCGCTTACGCTACGTTCCTTCCTCCCCTCCCCATGCGGCAGGCTGCGCGGGGCCCCGCCTTTCCGGCTGCACCGAAAAGGGAAAACCTTGGCTCTCTCGCCGCTTCGCGCCTGGCCTGTACCGTCCGGGAAAGCGCCTGCTTCTGCCGGAATGTCCAGCAGCCTTCTGCCGGCCATTCCCCCAGTATCCTCCGGCACTCCCGGTAAAGTGCTTGGCATACATAGTTACTATCTGAATGTTTACCATAAACAGGGGAATCTTCAATATGATGGGAGAAAAAGAGGTGCAGATTATGGGAGAATTGCTGTTAAAAAAACGGGAAAACTTTGCCAAGATTTTATGGAGCGGTATCAGGATGATGAGGGTCTGTATGCGGGTGATCGACTTGACTGACGCCAATCCCCAGGCTTTGACCTGCCGGGAGCATCTGCGGTTTTCGATTGGCGGCTGCCTTGGAATGGAACCTGTGGCCCTGCGGAATGTTATCCGCGCCATGCAGGTGCGGGCCTTTTGGCTTGCCCGCATCTCTGTTTTATCATTTTTCACAGGAAACCGCCCTAAAATTTAAGAGGGTAAAAACCCTTCGGAATCAGCCAGTCCGCCTTGACAAGGTAATCGTTTACCGCTATAATACAAGCGGAAATTTCCCCGGAACCCTCCGGCGGACGCCGGAACTCCGCAAAAACATATCAGGAAAGGAACGTGCGAACATGATCTACTCTACCGAAGTGCAAAACATGTGTCCCGTCGCCAAGGGCGCGTACCACGGTCCCGCCCCCATCCCCGAGGAGGGCAAGT
>NZ_CAJULS010000053.1 GCF_910587525.1 uncultured Oscillibacter sp.
AAGGACACTAGAACCTGAATCTAGCGAGTCTGCCAATTCCACCACTCGCGCGTGGCATTGTGTCTTCCGGAAAAGACGTTGGTGCGGCTGACGGGACTTGAACCCACACGTCGATACGACACCAGCACCTCAAGCTGGCCTGTCTACCAGTTCCAGCACAGCCGCGAATCTGTTCCCCCGGAAAAGACTGCTTGATTATTATAGCCAGAACTTTCCCGATTGTCAACCACCAATTCCCCATTTTCCGAAAAAATTTCCCCCGCCGGAACCCGCCGGTGGGGGAGGGGGAGGGTCACAGCTGGTCCAGAACCTCCCCGATAGGGTCCGTAATTACCAGCCCTGCGGACAGGTCCCGGGCCACGGCGGACTTGTTGATGAGCACCAGCCGCTGGCCCCGGTAGTAATTGATGAGCCCTGCGGCGGGGTAGACGTTCAGAGAGGTACCGCCGATGATCAGCAGGTCTGCCGCCGCGATGGCCCGGACGGCGCCGTTCAGCGTCTCCTGGTCCAGGCCTTCCTCGTACAGCACCACGTCCGGCTTGACGGTGCCGCCGCAGGAGCATTTGGGCACGGCGTCCAGGCTGTGGAGCATGAAGCCGAAGCCGTAGAACTTCCGGCACTTTTCGCAGTAGTTCCGGTGGACGCTGCCGTGGAGCTCGTATACGGTCTTGCTGCCGGCGGCCTGGTGGAGGCCGTCGATGTTCTGGGTGACCACAGCGGTGAGCTTTCCCTGACGCTCCCACTCCGCCAGCTTCCGGTGGGCGGCGTTGGGCTTCGCCTCCGGGGCCAGCAGCTTGGCCCGGTAGAAGCGAAAAAATTCTTTGGGGTTGCTTTTGTAGAAAGTATGGCTTAAAATCACCTCAGGCGGATAGGCCCACTCCTGGTGGTACAGTCCGCCGGTGCTGCGGAAGTCCGGGATGCCGGACTCCGTGGAGACCCCGGCTCCGCCGAAAAATACAATGCTGTGGGCGCTGTCTACCCACTCCTTTAATTTTTTGACAGATTCCGTCATAAAAAACACCCCCGGCAGTATTAAAATAGATTGCGCGCAAAAGGAGACGGTCCCATGAATATTCAGATTTTCGGCTCATCCAAGTCCTTTGACAGCAAGAAGGCGGAACGGTGGTTCAAGGAGCGCCGGATCAAGTACCAGTATATCGACCTGCCCTCAAAGGGATTATCCCCCCGGGAGTATCAATCCGTCAAGCAGAAAGTTGGTTTTGAGGCGCTGGTGAACACCGGATGCAGGGCCTATGAGGACTTGTTTCTGGCCTACATCACCCTGGACGCCCAGGAGGAGAAGCTCCTGGAGCACCCGGAGCTTTTTCAGACGCCCATTGTCCGAAATGGCAGGGAGGCCACGGTGGGCTACTGCCCGGAAATTTGGGCCAAATGGGAATGACCTCCGGACAGAATGGCCCTGAATCCGGCACGGAAGGAAGGTGTATGACGATGGAATTGAAGCTCCCCCGCAACCCCTTTCTTCGCGGAGCATACCTCATGGCCCAGCGGTATCTGCGGCACAATGTGGGCATCCAGAGCGCCGCTCTGGCGTTCTATCTGCTGTTTATGATCTTTCCCTTTCTCATCTTTATCAGCGCCCTGCTGGGTCTGCTGCGGCTGGATGTGGCGGGGATTTTGCTGGCCCTGGGGGAGATTATGCCCCGGGGGGTGGTGGACCTGATCGAGGTCTACCTCACCTATGTGAGCCGGAATCCCAGCCTCCGCCTGATGATGTTCGGACTGGTGTTCTCCATCTACTTCCCCATGCGGGCCACCAACTCCCTGATGCGCTCCGTGCGGACGGCCTACCACCTGGGCCCGCCCAGGGGACCGGCCCGGCATATGCTCAAGACTTTGCTTTACACCGTGCTTTTGATCGTCACCATCGCCGCCGCCCTGGCGCTGATGACTGTGGGTGACCGGGTCCTGGGCTACGCGGTGGTCCACTTCCGCCTGCCGTCCTTTGTGGCGGAGGCCTGGGCCAGGCTCCGGTTCCCGGCGGTGGCGGTGCTGTGCTACTTCGCGCTGTTTTTCCTCTATGCCATGGCCCAGGACACCCGCCAGCCCTGGCGGAACATCTGGCCCGGCACCCTGGCGGCTCTGGCGGCCTGGATGGCCTTGAGCTGGCTGTACGCGTTTTACGTGGACAACATCGCCAATTACTCCCTGCTCTACGGTTCCATCGGTACGGTGATCGCCCTTTTGATCTGGCTGAATATGAGCTCTGTGGTATTGATTATGGGGGCGGAGCTCAACGGGACGATTATGAGTCTGCGAAAGGACGGCGGCGGAGCCTGAGCTGTCAACTGCGGCGCTCGTACCAAACTGCTGTGCCCAGCTCCGCGAGACAGGAGATCACCAGTGCGATGAAAAGCCCTGAGCCTAGCAGGGAGCAATTGTAATTGTCACTGCCGAAATAATACAGTGCTATGCCCCCGATGAAACAGAAGGCCTGCGTGATTTGCAGTCCCCATCGGCTGACTTTCAGCCTGATATGAAGATTCCGCTCGTCACGCTCCGGACCAGGTCCTCCCTGGCGTGTTTTTTGGAGAGGCTGCGGAAGATGGTTCTGCCGCCGGCAATCAGCCACATGAGAAGCGTGCAGACCTGGAGAGGGGAGATACTCTCGCCGCGGCGAATTCTGAAAGTAAGGAGAACGGTGAGAAGGAGTTCTCCAAGCAGGCCGATGATAAAATTCTTTATTATTTTAGATCTTCATAGAGCTGATCCTCCAGTTCCCGGTTCTCCCGCAGGCAGCACAGCTCTTCCACGGTGATGCCGAAGACCTCCGCCATGCGGTAAGCCAGCATCAGCGAGGGGCTGTACTGTTCCTTCTCAATGGAGATGATGGTCCGGGAGGACACACGGACCGCCTCCGCCAGCTGCTGCTGGGTCATCCCCGCGGCGGTCCGCAGCTCCCGCACTCTGGTTTTCATGGCGGCCTCCTCTCCGGATATGAAGTTTGCTTCCTGTGAAGCTGGCTTTATGTTACCATGGCGGCTGTCCCCAGTCAAGAGAAAGGCAGGAAGCCCCTTTCTGCCAAAGCGGCGGAAACTCGTAAACGTTTTTTGAATCCCGGTGCCGGTTTCTTTACTTTGCCGGTAAAATGTTTTAAAATAGCGCATATTATTCCTGTGTCAAAACACAGGAATAATATTTGAGTTGAGCCGGTCTGCGGCTGCCGCCGCAAACCATGGCAGATATCTCCTCCGGACTGAGAACCGGAGGAAATATGGAAAACACCGAAAGGATGATAAAATTGATGAATGAAAAGCTCAGGGAATACGCACAGCTCCTGGTCCGGGTGGGACTGAACGTCCAGAAGGGCCAGCGGCTGGTCATCTCCTCCCCGGTGGAGTGTGCCTTCTTCGCCCGGATATGCGCGGAGGACGCCTACGCTATCGGCTGCAAAGAGGTGGTCATGAACTGGACCGACGACGCCCTGACCCGGATGAAGTACCTCCACGCCGAAGAGGAGGTCTTCGACACCGTGCCGGAGTGGCGGCAGCACTTTTTCAACGACCACGCCAAGGAGGGAGCGGCGTATCTGGCCATCTCCGCCACGGACCCGGAGAATCTCAAGGGTGTGGACACCAAGCGCATCGTTCGGGCCCAGCAGGCCAGCGGCAAGGCCCTCAAGGAGTTCGACCGCCTCCAGATGTGCGGCGGGTTCCCCTGGTGCATCGCCTCCATCCCCATCCCCAGCTGGGCAAAGCGGGTGTTCTCGGACGCGGCGGAGGATGAGGCCATGGAGAAGCTCTGGGACGCCATCTTCTCCGCCGTCCGCATCAGCGGCGACGGGAAGTGCGTGGATAAGTGGCATGCCCACCTGGACACCCTGGGAAAGCGGCTGGAGAAGATGAACGCTCTGAATTTCAAGTCCCTCCACTACACCAACTCCCTGGGCACGGACCTGACAGTGGAGCTGCCGGAGGGCCATGTCTGGGAGGCGGGCAACGACGTCACCCTCTCCGGCCAGGACTATATCGCCAACATCCCCACGGAGGAGCTGTTCACCTCCCCTCTGAAAACCGGGGTCAACGGCGTGGTGTACGCCTCTTTGCCCCTGGCACACGACGGCTGCGTTATCGAGGGGTTTCATTTCGTGGTGAAGGAGGGGAAGATCGTGGAGGCCCGCGCCAAGAAGGGGGAGGAGGCCCTGAAAGCGGCCATCTCCGTGGACGAGGGAGCCAGCTATTTCGGCGAGGTGGCCCTGGTGCCCTACGACAGTCCTATCTCCAACCAGAAAATTCTGTTTTACAACACCCTCTTTGACGAGAACGCCGCCTGCCACATCGCCTTCGGCGAGGCCTACCCCTGCCTGAAAGGCGGCCAGCAGATGACCAAGGACGAGCTGAAGGAGCGGGGGCTCAACGACTCCATCACCCATGTGGATTTTATGATCGGCACAAAGGACCTCTCCATCGTGGGCACTACCCACGACGGAGAGGAGATCCCCGTGTTTGTGGACGGCAATTTCGCGCCGGGGATTTGATGCAATAGCAGCACGATTGAAATTTGCGGACAATTGGAAGGCGGGCCGTTCGGAGTGCGGCGGCCCGTTTTCCGGGGTGGGAGCAATCACATAAATATAGAATCGAGGTAGGCATTATGGCATACAATCTTAGAGAGACAGACGCATCCGTCCTGATCTGCGAAGGCGCCCGGGTGTCCGGGGACGTGACGCTGGGCCGGGGCGTGAATATCTGGTACAACGCTGTCCTTCGGGGAGATGACGGCGCCATCACCGTGGGAGAGGATACCAACATCCAGGACGGGGCGGTCCTCCATGAGGAGACCCGTGTGGGCGCCGGCTGCACCATCGGCCACAACGCCATCGTCCACGGCTGTACCGTGGGGGACAACACCCTGATCGGCATGGGAGCCATCGTCCTCAACGGTGCGAGGATCGGGGACAACTGCGTCGTAGGCGCCGGGGCCCTGGTCACCGGGAAGATGGATGCCCCGGACGGCTCCATGATCCTGGGCAGTCCCGCCAAAGTGGTGCGGTCCCTGACGGAGGAGGAGATCGCCGGGAACCGGAAATCCGCCCGGGGCTATCTGGCGGCGGCGGAGCGCTGCCGCCTGGGAGATATGTGACGGCGTATGGAGTGGAACAGGCAGACTGTGAAATATCTGCTGCTGGTGGTCTGCGGCGGTGTGGCCTTCTACTGCGCCCTGCAAAATCTGGCGGCGGTCTTTGCCGCTCTGGGGTGGCTGCTGGGGGTGCTGTGGCCCTTCCTGATGGGCGGGGCCATTGCCTTTATCCTGAACGTTCCCATGCGGGCCATTGAGCGGGGGCTGTTTCCCGGGAACAGGAGGATGAACAAAATCCGCCGCCCCTTGGCGCTGGTGCTGACCCTGGCGGCGGTAATCGGCGTGCTGACCCTGGCCTCGGCGGTCATCGGCCCCGGGGTGGGGGAGGCGGTGGTGTCCCTGGGGCAGCAGATCCCCGCCGCCTTCCGGCGACTCCAGGGCCAGCTGGCGGAGCTGGAGGCCTACCTGCCTATGCTGGAGTCTTGGGCGGAGAGCCTGGAGATTGACTGGAAGGACCTGACAGAGAAGGCCGTGGGCCTGGTCCAGGCCTGGGGCAGCGGACTGCTGTCCAGCGGCGGCGGGCTCATCGGGGGCCTTGTCAGCGGTGTGAGCACTTTTGTCATCGGGTTCATTTTCTCCCTTTACATCCTGCTGCAAAAGGAGTCCCTGTCCCGCCAGGGGCGGCAGGTGCTCTATGGGCTCCTGCCCATCCGGGCGGCGGACCGCTGCCTGGAGGTCCTGCGGCTGGCAAACCGCACCTTTTCCAGCTTTCTCTCTGGCCAGTGCCTGGAGGCGGTGATTCTGGGCACGCTGTTTGTAGTGTCCATGACCATCTTCCGGATGCCCTACGCATTGCTTGTGGGCGTTCTCATCGCCCTGACGGCCCTGATCCCCATCGTGGGAGCCTTCATCGGCTGTGTGGCGGGAGCGCTGCTTATCGCCGTCACCGACCCCTGGAAGGCGCTGATGTTCGTGGTTCTCTTCCTGGTGCTCCAGCAGGTGGAGGGGAACCTGATCTATCCCCATGTGGTGGGCTCCTCCGTGGGTCTGCCCTCAATCTGGGTGCTGGCGGCGGTGACCCTGGGCGGCAAGCTCATGGGCATTGCCGGGATGCTGTTTTTCATCCCCCTGTGCTCTGTAGCGTACGCCCTGTTCCGGGATTTTGTGAAGGGGCGGCTGCGGGAGAAAAGCGTGCCCGTAAAAAAATGGCGGGACCCGCCGCCGGGCTCCGGTCGAAGATAGCGAAAAAGACCTCCGGAAAAATTTCCGGAGGTTTTTTATCATTTCTATTGACAACTATCTTTGTCAGTGCTATCCTGTGTATGACAAGAATTATTGTCATATTGACAACAAACATTGTCAGAATGGGAGGCGCAGATATGCCATTGTACAACCGGCTCAAGGAGCACCGGGCCAGACTTGGGGTCAACCAGCAGGAGATGGGGCGGATGGCGGGAGTGTCCCGGCAGACCATCAGCCAGATCGAGCGGGGAGACTACTCCCCCTCGGTGACGCTGGCGCTGAAGCTGGCGAAGCTCTGCGGCGTGGCCGTGGAGGACATTTTTACGTATCAGGAGGATGGAGAAGATGAAAAACAAGATTGAGAAGAGCGAAAACCGGAGGGCCCTGCCCAAATTCTTTCTGACCATGCTGGGGAGCCTGCTGGTGGGGTGCCTGCTGGGCTTTCTGGTGGGATTCAGCCGCGTCTTCGGGCTGGATACCGGGAAGATCGCCGGGTGGCTGAACGGCGCGGTCCGGTCTGCCATGTCTTGGGGGATCCCTGTGACAACGCTGGTGACCATGGGGGGCTGCTTTTTTCTCTACCGCTCTGCCGCGAGGAAATTCGCCGCCTGGGACGGCGGGGACGAAAACGATGCGTCGGAGTCCGCGGAGATACTCCTCAGCTGGACGCTGCTCCTCAGCGCCGTGCAGCTGCTGCTCAGCCTCTTTTTCATGACCGCCATCGGGACGTATCAGCCGGAGGAGGGGGTTCTGGCCATGGTGGGGGTGTTTGTCCTCTCCTGCGCCTGCGTGATCTTCACCCAGCAGAAGGTGGTGGACCTGGAACGGCGGATGAATCCGGAGAAGCACGGCAGCGTCTATGACACCAAGTTTCAGAAAAAGTGGCTGGACAGCTGTGACGAGTCGGAGCGCCGGCAGATCGGCGAGGCCAGCTACCGGGCCTATATGGTGACCACCCGCGTGTGCCTGGGGCTGTGGATGGTACTGACTGTCCTGGGCATGGTCTTTGAGATCGGGATGCTGCCGGTGAGTGTTCTTTTGCTGGTCTGGGGCGTGATGCAGGTGACCTATACCCTGGAGTGCATCCGCCTGGGCAAAAAGGGTGCGGCGGTACGGTGAGACCGGGCGTTCAGACATGAGCTTTAAAGGGAGATAGGGAAGATAAGCATAGTTGTTCAGATATGTATCGGTTTCGTGTTCACCGTGTACGGCGGGTACTCCCTGCTCCGGGGCCGGGGGACGGGCGGGAGGCTGCCGCTCTTCCTGGCCTGCGTGCTGGCGGGGCTGTTTTTACTGGGATATGCGGCAGACCGGGTCCTGTAGCGTTCCGGAGTATGCGGTGGCCTCCGCTCCCGCCGGATGATTTTGGTGGGCTCACCGGCGGAGCGGCTGAATACGGAGATCAGGATGGGAGTGTCCCATTCGGAGATATTTTGCAGAGGCGGATATCATCCTCCCGTCCTATGGGAGAACCTGAGAGCAGGGGCCGGCGCCCTCGCCGGCCCCTGCTCTCAGAAAGCATCATAAAACGTGCAATTGGGCGCTACTAATCAGGATCTCCCTTTCCAGATTGGTGTTGCTCAACGCCATTTGGCAAAGTGATTCGTCAAAATATCTAAAGCGAGAAGTCACCCTATACAGACATGTAACTGCTTGATAAACTGGAAGTTGTCATTTAGGATATTTGAGATAAGATACTTACACGAATAGCAATCGTACAAACCAATAATACTCCCACACTAAATACGATAATCACTTTTTTTACCTCTTTATTGCCTTTAACAACCGTATCTATTCTATCAGCAAATAGAGCACACACGATAGCTACTATCATTAACGGCACGGAAATTAACAACACAAAAATTTTTCCCATGCTTTTCCCCCAAAAAACTTCCGTTTTGCTGTACTGATTATATCACACAGGTATTACTGCGTCAACTTGGTTTAGTAGAAACTGCCGAAGTTATATCCCGGCAACACTTTCCTTAAAAGGGACATTAGGATCCCCCGCTTGCCAGTGGGGGATCCTTGTGCTATAATGCTATAATATTTTTAATATGCAAAAAGGAGAAACCGGCTTGAAAAAGACAAAGCAGGAGAAAAAACGGGAGAAGAAGAGCTTTCGCCAGGCTATGGACCGGGAGCTGCGGGAGCACAGGAGCTCCTTCATTGTGTTCTATGTGCTGCGGGCGCTGGTGATTGTGGTTCTGGTCCGCCAGCTGATGCTGGGCAGCTATGAGAGCGCCTTTTTCTGCGTCCTGACGCTGATGTTGCTGTATGTGCCCAGCTGGCTCCAGGTGAAGCTGCGAATCGAGCTGCCGCCGCCGCTGGAGATCACCATATTGTGCTTCATTTTCGCGGCGGAGATCTTGGGGGAGGTCAATGCCTACTACGAGCGGGTCCCCCACTGGGACACCATGCTTCACACGCTCAACGGCTTCCTGGCGGCGGCGGTGGGGTTCTCCCTCATTATGCTCCTGAACGATGACGAGCGGCTGACCTTCGACCTCTCTCCCATCTTCCTGGCCCTGGTGGCCTTCTGCTTCTCCATGACCATCGGCGTGCTGTGGGAGTTCTTTGAGTTTTTTATGGACTGGTCTTTCGGCATGGATATGCAGAGGGACACAGTTGTCCACGTTATCCACAGCGCTGCCCTGGACATGACCCACTCCAATAAAGTCATTACCATACCGGACATACAGGATGTGGTCATCAACGGCGAGAGCCTGGGCATGGGCGGGTATCTGGACATCGGCCTCATCGACACCATGAAGGATCTCTTTGTGAATTTTATCGGTGCGGTGGTGTTCTCCGTGGCGGGCTTTTTCTACGCCAAGAGCAAGGGGAAAAGCCGCGGTGCGGCGCTGAGTTTTGTCCCCAGCAAAAAGACCCGGGCCCAGGACTATCTCCGGCAGGCCCAAGAGGAAAACGGCGTCGTGCCGGAGGAGAGACAGGATCCGGAGCAGTGACCGCCTTCAAGAGAGGACAGCGGGAGCGCCATGGCGCTCCCGCTGTGTTGTTGGGCAGGGCTTACCTGCACTTTGCCAGATCCCGGAGAAATTCATCCACGGCGGACTGGGGCGTGGCCCAGCTGGTGACAAAGCGGACGCAGGTGTGCTCCTCGTCGATGACCCGCTCTGCCTCAAACTGGTAGCCCATCTCCTCCAGCTGCCGGGCCACCGTGTTGGGCAGCACTGGGAACTGCTGGTTGGAGGGGGAGGGAATGGGGAATTCGTACCCCAGTTCCATCATGCCGTCCCGCAGGCGGAGGGCCGTCTCATTGGCGTGGCGGGCGATTTCAAAGTAGAGTCCATCCTCCAGCAGGGCCTGGAACTGGAGGGCCATGGCCCGCCCCTTGGCCAGAATGGCCCCCCGTTGCTTCATGTGCCAGCGGAAGCGCTCCATGGGCTGTCTCAGCACCAAAGCCTCTCCGAAGAGGGCGCCGTTCTTGGTGCCGCCGATGTAGAAGGCGTCCGTCAGGGCGGCCAGGTCCGGCAGGGTCAGGTCGTTGCCGGGGGCGGTGAGGGCGGAGCCCAGCCGGGCGCCGTCCAGAAAGAGGCACAGCCCCCGCTGGTCGCAACAGCGGCGCAGGGCTGTCAGCTCCGCTTTGGTGTAGATGGTGCCCAGCTCCGTGGAGTCAGACACGTACACCATCCGGGGGCGGACCATGAACTCGTCGGTGTGGCTGTCCGCCACAGCGGCCACCATCTCTGCGGTCAGTTTGCCGTCGGGGGTCTCCACGGCACAGACCTTGTGGCCCGTGGCCTCGATGGCGCCGGCCTCGTGGAGGCTGATGTGGGCTGTTGTGGGGGCGATCACAGCCTCATAGGGCCGCAGGAAGGCGGCGATGGTCAGGAGGTTGGTCTGGGTGCCGCCGGAGACAAAGTGGACGTCCGCCGCCGGGGCGGCGCAGACCCGGCGGATGGTCTCCCGGGCGGCGTCGCTCATGGGGTCCAGGGCGTAGCCGCAGGTCTGCTCCAGATTGGTGTCGATGAGACGCTGGAGGACCCTGGGGTGGGCGCCCTCGCTGTAGTCGTTGCGGAAGCTGTACATGGCGCGGTACCTCTCTTTCAAAAAGTAACAAAAACAGTTGCGGAAATGTTACGGAATTGATGTTGAAATTATAGCGTATTTCCTGTATAAATGCAAGGAGAGAACTGCCGCTCTATTTTTCGGAAAAAGGGGAATACTGAGGGCGGAACTTTTTCGGCTGTCCGTCCGTCATAAGGACAGACAAACCCCCAATGACAAAGGAGAAACGACGTGATGAAAAAATGGATGACCCTGACCCTGACCCTGTTTTCCCTGCTGGCCCTGCCCGCCTGCGGCGGCCAGGCCGAGCCCAAGAACGTGGACCTGACGGAGGTCTACGCATCCATGGAGGAGGTCTGCGACTGGTGGACCGGCGGCTACATGGAGGATGTTCCGGAGGAGGCGCTGGAGCTGTATTATCCCGGCCTCAGTGCGCTGGAGCCTGTGCAGCTGATCGCCCGGACGCCGCTGATGTCCTCCGTGGTCAACGAGGTGGTGCTGGTGGAATGCAAGTCCGAGGAGGACGCGGACAAGGCCCAGGAGATTCTCCAGGCCCGTATTGACTACCAGGTGGGCGACGACACCAACCCCGGCGGCGCCTGGTACCCCGAGTCCATTGAACAGTGGAAGAAGACCACCGTTCAGCGGCAGGGGAACTATCTCGCCCTGCTGGCTGTGACGGATACCCAGAGCCAGTTGGCTGACATCTTCAACCAGGCCTTTGCTTGAGACGGATGAATTGCGGAGCAGCCGCGGCGGCAAATCCACCGCGTCCGCTTTTCTGATGTTGGAAGAGGGGGGGGGAGCAGTCCTTGATTTTCAGCAGCCTGACCTTTTTATTCGCATACCTGCCCCTGACGCTGGCGGTGTATTTCCTCATGCCCCTCCGGGCCAGGAACGGCGTGCTGCTGGTAGTGAGCCTGGTGTTCTACGGCTGGGGGGAGCCGGTCTATATCTCCATCATGATTCTCTCCATCCTTATCGACTATACCCACGGAATGCTGGTGGAGCGGTTCCGGCGCCGGGACAAGCTGGCCCGGTGGTTTGTGGGGCAGTCGGTGGTGTTCAACCTGGCGCTGCTGGGCTTTTTCAAGTACTGGGACTTTCTGGCGGCCAACCTCTCGCTGCTGCCGGGGGTCAGCCTGCCTCAGCTGGGCATCCCCCTGCCCATCGGTATCTCTTTTTTCACCTTTCAGACCATGAGCTACACCGTCGACGTCTACCGCCGGGAGGCCCCGGTGCAGCGGAATCTTGTCAGCTTCGGGGCCTATGTCACCATGTTTCCCCAGCTGATCGCCGGGCCCATCGTTCAATACAAAACTGTGGCGGCGGCGCTGGAGCGCCGGGTGAACACTGCGGAGGACTTTGCCCTGGGCGCCCGGCGGTTTGCCGTGGGCCTTGCCAAAAAGGTGCTGTTGGCCAACGCCGTCGGGGCTCTGTGGGACGGCCGGCTGGCGGCATGGAAGGCGGGGACCCTGACGGCGGCAGGGGGATGGCTGGGCCTTCTGGCCTTTGGCTTTCAGATCTATTTCGATTTCTCGGGCTACTCGGATATGGCCATCGGCCTGGGGCGGATTTTCGGCTTCCGGTTCAATGAGAACTTTGACCACCCCTATCTCTCCGCCTCGGTGACGGAGTTCTGGCGGCGGTGGCACATGTCCCTCACCGGCTGGTTCCGGGAGTATCTTTACATTCCCTTGGGAGGCAGCCGGTGCGGTGCGGCAAAGACTCTGCGGAACATCCTCATCGTGTGGCTCTGCACCGGCTTTTGGCACGGAGCCAGCTGGAATTTCATCCTCTGGGGGCTGTACTTTGCGGCGTGGCTGGTGCTGGAGAAATACGTCCTGCGGCAGGCGCTGAAAAAGACGCCCGGCTGGATAAAGCACCTGTACACACTGGCGGTGGTATTTGTGGGCTGGGGAATCTTTGCCATGGAGGACCTGGCCGTCTGCGGCGGGTACTTCTCGGTGTGCTTTGGCGGCGGCAGGCTGTGGAGCGCCGCCGACGGCTATATCCTCCGCAGCTACGGGCTGACCTTCCTGATTCTGATCCTGGCTTCCACTACCCTGGGCCAGCGTCTCTGGCGCCAGCTGCCCCGGCAGGCGGAGCGGGTTCTGACCCCGGTGCTGATGGGACTGGGACTGGTGCTGTGCACTGCGTATCTTGTGGACGGCAGCTACAACCCGTTTTTGTATTTCAGATTTTAAGGGGAGGAAGAGGGATGACAAAGGGATATGCACGGTTTCTCACGGTGTTCTTCTGCCTTTTCCTGGGAGGGTTTCTGGTCTGGCATGTCCTGCTGCCGGACCGGGCGCGGTCCGAGACGGAGAACCGAACCCTGGCCCAGCGGCCGGTGCTGACATGGTCCGCCCTGGCGGACGGCAGTTTTACCCGGGCGGCAGAGGACTACTTTGCCGACCAGTTTCCCCTGCGGGACAGCTGGACGGGCCTTAAGGCCCGGTCAGAGCAGCTTCTGGGCAAGCGGGAATTCAACGGCGTGTACCTCTGCGGCGATACGCTGATCGCAGAGGTCAATCCGCCCCTGGATGGCCTGGAGGAGAAGAACCTCGGCCATGTGGCCCGTCTGGCGGAGCGGACGGAGATTCCGGTATATCTGGGCCTCATTCCCTCGGCGGCGGAGATCTGGCGGGAGAAGCTGCCGGAGGGGGCGGAGAGCTGGGATCAGGCGGCGTTTATTCGGCGGACTTCAGCGCTGGAGGGCGTGGAACCCATCGACCTTCTGACGGCTCTCCGCGGCCATGAAGAGGAGGGCATCTTTTACCGCACGGACCACCACTGGACCACCCTGGGAGCCTATTACGGCTATGCCGCCGTCATGGAGGCCCTGGGCCGGGGGGAGGAAACCCTGGAACCGGAGGAGGCGAAGAAGTGGGAGCTCCCGGTTTCCAACGGGTTTCAGGGGACCCTCTACTCCCAGTCCGGCATTCACTGGCTGGAGCCGGACAGCATCGAGTTTTGGGTGGAGGAGAACGGTCTGAGCGTCACCTCCTGGCGGGACGGCACACCGAAAGAGGCGGGAGTGTATGAGTATGACTATCTGGGGGAAAAGGACAAATACTCCGCCTTCCTGGGGGGCAACCAGCCCCTGTGCGTGATCCGCAATGGGGAGGGGACCGGGAAGCTGCTGCTGATCCGGGACTCCTACGCAGATTCCCTGGCGCCGTTTCTGGCCCGGCACTTTGGGGAGGTCCATTTGCTGGACCTGCGGTACTACCGGGGGTCTGCCGCCGCCTACGCCGGGGAGAACGGCGTGGATGCAGTCGTGATTTTGCAGAGCGTTCCCAATTTTATCACGGACCTGAACCTGGCCCTGCTAGGCCAGTAACCAGTAAAGTGCCCCGCCGCCCCAGGGCGGCGGGTTCAGACTGTCAAAAAACGCAGGAAATGTATGCAGCGGAAAGGAGGGGTGTGTGCGGGGAACCCAAGAAGGGTTCCCTGCGCCATTGAAATTCTGCGCAGCTTGTCGAAAATATTTTCGACAAGCTGCCCCGCCGCCCTACAGGCGGCGGGGCATTTTTTTCGCCGGCGCCCAGTCCCGGCGGCCTTTGGGACGGCGGAATGCTGCGGTATTTTGTTTCGAGGAGGGGCATAAAGGGACAGTTAAACGTTTTTACCTCGGATTTGTGGCTTTTTCACAAGGATTTGTCTGGCTTTTAACACAACTTTGACTAAATAATAACGTTTATTGACATTTTTAGCGGCCGGGTTCATAATTATATTTAGGGAACCAAACAAACTTTTCGGAAAGAAGTGACAGTATGAGCAGACTGGAAGTCAAGACCCCCGGCCAGGCCCAGGCCGTGGTGGAGCAGCTGTACCGGAACATGGAGCGGCGGATCGCCGCCAGCCCGCCGGGACTGTGTCCGGTGGATATGGCGCTGAACTTTCTGGATCTGTGCCGTGCCCAGACCTGCGGCAAGTGCGTGCCCTGCCGGGTGGGGCTGACCCAGCTTTCCAACATGATCCGGGAGGTGCTGGACGGCGAGCCCAGCATGAAGATCCTGGACCGCATTGAGGGCACCGCCCAGGTGATTGTGGACACGGCGGACTGTGCCATCGGCATTGACGCGGCCAATCTGGTCCTTATGGGCCTCAGGGGCTTCCGGGACGACTATGAGGAGCACATCCTCCACCACCGGTGCCTGGGGAGCTTGAAAAACCCCGTGCCCTGCGTGGCGCTGTGCCCTGCCGGCGTGGACATCCCCGGATATATCGCCCTGGTGAACGAGGGCCGCTGTGCCGACGCGGTGCGCCTGATCCGCAAGGACAACCCCTTCCCCACCGCCTGCGCCTATATCTGCGAGCACCCCTGCGAGGCCCGCTGCC
>NZ_CAJULS010000054.1 GCF_910587525.1 uncultured Oscillibacter sp.
AGTTCGCCGTGGCGGCGTCGGCCCTGAAGCACTCCATTGAGGGGGACTACAACATGGTCACCGTCAGCGAGGTGGAGAAGCTGGCCGGCGGCGACGGCTCCGGCCGCATCCAGCGGTAAGACACGATGGTACATGCCAACCCGCTTCTGCGGAACGGAGATTCCCCCAAGTTTATTACCATCGGTGAGATCATGCTGCGCCTGACCCCTCCAACTACGGAAAGATCCGGGTATCCAGCAGCTTCGAGGCCAGCTACGGCGGCAGCGAGGCCAACATCGCCCTGGCCCTGGCAAACCTGGGGATTGACAGCACGTTTTTCAGCGTTGTCCCCAGCAACTCCCTGGGCAAGAGCGCGGTGCGGATGCTCCGCAGCAATGATGTCCACTGTACCCCGGTGATTTTATCCACACCGGAGGAGACGCCTACGCACCGCCTGGGAACCTACTATCTGGAAACCGGCTACGGCATCCGGCCCAGCAAGGTGACCTATGACCGCCGGCACAGTGCCATTACAGAATACGATTTCAGCAAGGTGGACTTGGAGTCCCTGCTGGAGAGCTTTGACTGGCTCCATCTCAGCGGCATTACCCCCGCCCTCTCTCCCAGCTGCGCCCGGCTGATTCTGGACTGTCTCCGGATCGGACGGGAAAAAGGAATGACCGTCAGCTTTGACGGCAATTTCCGCAGCCAGCTCTGGACATGGGAGGAGGCCCGGGACTTCTGCACGCAGTGCCTGCCCTATGTGGACGTGCTGCTTGGCATCGAGCCCTATCACCTTTGGCGGGACGAGGCGGACCATGCCAGGGGAGACTGGAAGGACGGCGTGCCCCTCCAGCCCGGCTATGAGCAGCAGGATGAGATCTTCCAGGCATTTGCGGCCCGGTATCCCAACCTGAGGTGCATTGCCCGCCATGTGCGCTTTGCCCACAGCGGCAGCGAGAACAGCCTGATGGCCTACATGTGGTATCAGGGCCATACTTTCGAGAGCAAGCGCTTCACCTTCAACATTCTGGACCGGGTAGGCGGCGGCGACGCCTTTGCCAGCGGCCTGATCTATGCGTTTATGCAGGGATACAAGCCCATGGACATGGTGAACTTTGCCGTGGCCAGCAGCGTCATCAAGCATACCATCCACGGAGACGGCAACATCACCGACGACGCGGACGCTATCCGCAACCTGATGAACATGAATTACGATATCAAACGCTGACGATCAAGAAAGGAGGAGCGCGGCCTGGACAGGGATTTCCCGGGCCGCGCCATCTGTTATGAAAGCATTTATGGATCAGGATTTCCTGCTGGAAACCAGTACGGCAAAGCACCTCTATCACGACTTTGCCGCCGCCATGCCGCTGGCGGATTACCACTGTCACATTCCCCCCCCCCCGGGAAATTTACGAGAACCGCCGCTTCGACAATCTCGCCCAGGTCTGGCTGGGAGGCGGGAACCCCGACGGCACCTACTTCGGCGACCACTACAAATGGCGGCTCATGCGCTCCAACGGTGTAAACGAGGATTATGTGACCGGCTCCAAGCCCGACTTTGAGCGGTTTATGAAGTTCGCTGAGACGCTGGTCAAGGCCATCGGCAACCCCATGGTCCACTGGTGCAACCTGGAGCTGCGGCAGTTCTTCGGCTATGACAAGCCCCTGACGCCGGAGACCGCCCAGGAGTGCTGGGACTTCTGCAACGAGAAGCTGCGCACAGACCCCGCACTTACGGTTCGGGGCATTATCGAAAAAGCCAACGTTGCCATGATTGGCACCACCGACGACCCCACCGACGCCCTGGAATGGCATGAAAAGATTGCCGCCGATCCTTCCATCCAGGTCAGGGTCTGCCCCTCTTTCCGGCCCGACAAGGCCATCAACATCCATAAAGAGGGCTTTGCGGACTATATGGCAAAGCTGGCCCAAAGCGTTGGAAGGGAGAGACTGAACAGCGTAGAGGATGTCTGCGCCGCCCTGAGCGCACGCCTGGAGTTTTTCAAGAATTTGGGCTGCCGGGCCAGCGACCACGGTCTGGACTACATTCCCTTCCGCCCCTGCTCCGCAGAGGCGGCCAACGCCGCATACCAGAAGGCGCTGAAGGGCGAAACCCTGACCCTGGAAGAGACCGAGGGCTATCAGACCGCCATTCTTCTGTACCTGGGCCGGGAGTATCGCCGCCTGGGTATCGCCATGCAGCTCCACTACTCCTGCCTGCGGAACATGAATGCCCGGATGTACGCCAAGATGGGCCCCGACACCGGCTTTGACATGATCGCCCAGAACACCTGCGGAGGAGCCATCGCTCAGCTGCTCTCCGCTCTGGACGGGGAAAACGCGTGCCCCAAGACCATCCTCTACTCCCTGAACCCGGCGGACAACGCCCAGCTGGGGACTCTTCTGGGCTGCTTCCAGTCCGACGAACTGCCGGGAAAAATCCAGCACGGCTCCGCCTGGTGGTTTAACGACACCAAGAGCGGCATGGAGGAGCAGATGAAGTCCCTGGCAAACCTGGGGCTGCTGGGCAACTTCGTGGGAATGCTGACGGATTCCCGGTCCTTCCTCAGCTATGCCCGGCATGACTACTTCCGGCGCATCCTCTGCAACCTGATTGGCAATTGGGTGGAAAACGGCGAATACCCCAATGACGACAGGGCTCTGCGGGAGATTGTGGAGGGCATCTGCTTCAACAACGCATCCCGGTATTTCGATCTGTAAGCGATGAATACGGTCACACAAGAACAACAGGAAAACCGGCTGCTCCGCAACACCCTGTTTGTCTTCTTCGCCAGCGGAGCAGCCTCCCAGCCTCTGGGCTCATTTATCCCTTTTCTGCGGGAGACCTACGGGTTCAGCTACGACCTCTCCGGTATCCTGCTGTCCTGCCAGTCCATCGGCAACCTGCTGGCCGTCCTGGCCGCCGGGTTCCTCCCGGTCTGGCTGGGGCGGCGGAAAGGAATTCTGATCACCGCTGTCTGGATGGCCGCGGCCTATCTGGTCTTTGCCAGCGGGATTGGGACGCCGGCCCTGCTGATCGCCGCCTGTCTCATGACCGGCGTGGCCCGGGGCGGAAATTCCAACTTCTCCAACACCATGATCTCCACTCTGCCGGGGGAGAAGGCCACCCGTGGTTATAATCTGCTCCACGGCTGTTTTGCCATCGGCGCCCTTCTCTCGCCGCTGCTGCTGGTCTTCTGCGCGGGGCGCTGGCCGGGAATGGGCTGGCGGATCATGGCGGGGCTGCTCTGTCTGCTGTGCGTCGTTCAGCTGGCGGTCTACGCCAAAATGCCGCTGCCGCCGGAAAGGGCGGAGCGGTCCCTGAAGTCCGTGGATTACAGCTTTCTCAAGGTCAGGCAGTTCTGGCTGGGCGCGGCAATGCTGCTGTTTTACATCTCCACGGAATATGCCATTGTGGGCTGGCTGGTCACCTATTTTCAGGACATCGGCGCCCTCAGCGCCGACTACGCCCAGATGATGAACAGTCTCCTCTGGCTGGTGATCTTTGCCGGACGGATGGTGGGAGCGGCCATCACCGGGAAGGTCTCCCGAAGCCGCATCCTGCTGGCGGACGGCTTCGGCCTGTTCGTCTTCTTCCTGGTCATGTTCTTCAGCCGGACCCCGGGTCCCATTATTTTGGGACTGGTGGGCGTTGGGTTTTTCATGGCCACCATCTACCCCACCGCCTTCGCTTTCGGAAGCGACTGCATCAAGGGCAACGACCTGGGATGCAGTATTATGATTTTCACCGGCAGCGCCGGAGGCATTATCACCCCGGCGCTGGTGGGCTTTGTCGCCGAGTCGGCAGGTATCCGGGCGGGGATGGGGCTGATCGTGGCCTACACGGCGCTGCTCCTGCTGTCCATTATTTTAAGCGTGTTCTCCATACGTCCTCATATGAATCAAAAAGGAGTTTAATTTTATGGAAAAGCTCTCTTACGCGACCCTGGAAAAGCAGGGCTATGACGGATATCTCTTGAAAGACGCCCCTGAGCGGGTACTCCAGTTCGGCGAGGGCAACTTCCTGCGGGCCTTCGTGGACTATTTCATTGACGAGATGAACGAAAAGGCCGGTTTTGACAGCAAGGCAGTGCTCTGCCAGCCTATCGCGCCGGGCCTGGCCCCCATGATCAACAGCCAGGACGGCCTCTACACCCTCTTCCTCCGGGGGCGGGAGAACGGGCAGAAGGTAAACCGCAAGCGGGTGATCTCCTGCGTATCCCGCTGCCTCAACCCCTATGAGGACTATCAGGGGCTGCTGGACTGCGCCAAAAATCCGGACCTTCGGTTCCTGGTGTCCAACACCACCGAGGCGGGCATCGTTTTTGACCCCGCCTGCAAAAAGGACGATGCGCCGCCCGCCAGCTTCCCCGGCAAGCTCACCGCGTTTCTCTATGAGCGGTGGAAGCTGGGGCTCAGGGGCTTCATCATCCTCTCCTGCGAGCTCATCGACCACAACGGCGGCGAGCTGAAGCGCTGCGTGGACAAGTACATCGACCTCTGGGACCTGGAGCCGGAGTTTAAGGCCTGGACAGAGCGGGAGAACCTGTTCTGCTCCACACTGGTGGACCGCATCGTCACCGGCTATCCCCGAGCCGAGGCGGAGGGCATCTGCCGGGAGCTGGGCTATCAGGACGACATCCTGGACACCGGCGAGGTCTTTGGCTTCTGGGTCATCGAGGGTCCTCAGTCCATCAAGGACGAATTTCCCGTGGAAAAGGCGGGCCTGCCCATCATCGTGGTGGACGACCACACTCCCTACAAGCAGCGCAAGGTCCGTATTCTCAACGGCGCCCACACCTCCATGGTGCTGGGAGCGTATCTTGCGGGGCAGGATATCGTCCGAAACTGCATGGAGGATGAGGTCATCCACGGCTTCATGAACAAGACCATCTATGACGAGATCATTCCCACGCTGGATCTGCCCCGTGACGAGCTGACGGAGTTTGCCGCCGCCGTCACTGAGCGGTTTAACAATCCCTACATCGACCACGCTCTGCTCTCCATCTCCCTCAACTCCACCTCCAAGTGGAAGGCCCGGGTCCTCCCCAGCCTGGAGGAGTATGTAAAGCGTCAGGGCCGTCTCCCCAAGTGCATCACTTTCTCCTTCGCCGCCTATATCGCCTTCTACCACACCGCGCAGGAGAAGGGAGAAAACTGCCTCCTCGGCCGCCGCGGCCAGGAGACCTACGAGATCAAAGACGACCAGTGGACGCTGGACTTTTACTATGACCACCGCGGCGACGACGCGAAGTCCATCGCCCACGCCGTTGTAAACCACCAGCGTATGTGGGAAGGCAGGCTGGCCGCTCTGGAGGGCTTTGAGACGGCGGTGGCCGCCGCCCTGGAGCGCATTGAGGCCGTCGGCATGTACGGGGCCATGAGGGAGTGCCTGGCATGAAGCTGATTCAAATCCACCCGGAGGACAATGTGGCCGTCGCTCTGGAGACCATCGCCGGGGGCGAGGCGCTGGAGCTGGGCGGCACCACGGCGCTGGAGGAGATTCAGCGGGGCCACAAGGTGGCCCTGCGGGATATCTCCGCCGGGTCGGACGTGGTAAAATACGGCTGTGTCATCGGCAAGGCCACGGAGGATATCTCCGCCGGGGCCTGGGTCCACGTGCACAACACCCGGACGGGATTGTCCGAAGAGGCGGCCTATACTTACGGCCACAAGACTCTGCCCCTGCCCAGGACCGCCCCCCGGACCTTCCAGGGCTACCGGCGGCCTGACGGGAGAGCCGGCATCCGCAATGAGCTGTGGATTATTCCCACCGTGGGCTGTGTGAACGGCGTCGCCCAATCCCTGGCGCACAGCAATCAGCATTTGGCCTCCGGCTCTGTAGATGGCCTGTATGCCTTCCCCCATCCCTTCGGGTGCAGCCAGATGGGGGACGACCACGCCCAGACCCGAAAGCTCCTGGCGGCGTTGGTCCGGCATCCCAACGCCGGCGGCGTGCTGGTACTGGGCCTTGGGTGCGAGAACCTGACCATGGACCAATTCAAAGCGGAGCTGGGCCAGTGGGACGACAGGCGGGTGAAATTCCTCATCTGCCAGGAAGCGGAGGACGAACTGAGCGCCGGCTCTTCCCTGCTGGAGGAACTGGCGGACTACGCCCGGACCTTCCGTCGGGAGCCCCTCCCCGCCAGCGAGCTGGTGGTGGGAATGAAGTGCGGCGGATCCGACGGATTGTCCGGCATCACCGCCAATCCCACGGTGGGCCGCTTCTCCGACCGGCTCATCGCCCTGGGCGGCTCCACCGTTCTCACGGAGGTACCGGAGATGTTTGGCGCGGAAGGCATTCTCTTTGACCGCTGCGCTGACCGGTCTATCTTTGAAAAGGCCGTAAAAATGGTGGAGGACTTCAAGCACTATTTCACCGCCCATGGCCAGGTGGTCTATGAAAATCCCTCCCCCGGCAACAAAGCCGGAGGCATCACCACCCTGGAAGATAAGTCCTGCGGCTGCGTGCAAAAGGGCGGCAGCGCCCAGGTCGTGGACGTACTGTCCTACGGTGAAGCTGTGACCAAAAAGGGTCTGAACCTTCTCAGCGGCCCCGGCAACGACCTTGTGTCTGCCACGGCCCTTACCGCCGCGGGCGCGCACCTGATCCTCTTTACCACCGGCCGGGGCACTCCCTTCGGCGCTCCGGCGCCCACGGTAAAGATCTCCACCAATACCTCCCTGTTTACCCGTAAGCCCGGCTGGATCGACTTCAATGCCGGAAGCGTGGCCGGGGGGGAAGACCTGGAGGCCGCCGGAGAGCGGCTGCTGGACCTTGTGCTGGAAATTGCCGGCGGAATGCTCACAAAAACGGAGCTGCGGGGAGCGCGTGAAATTTCCATCTGGAAAGACGGCGTCGTCCTGTAACAACAAAAAGGAGGATATCCATGAAGGACCCCAACTGCGGCTATTGCATGAAAAACGAACTGCTGGACCCCTTTGGCATCTACATCTGTGACCTGGACGCCAGCGTTCTGGTACTCTTTAAGGAACAGAGCCACCCCGGCCGCTGCATTGTGGCCTGCAAAGAACATGTGGGAGAAATGGTGGATTTGACCGACGAAGAACGCAATGCCTTTTTCGCCGACGTGAACCGGGCCGCCAAGGCCCTTCACGCCGCGTTCCATCCCGACAAGGTGAATTACGGCGCTTACGACGACACAGGCCGGCACCTCCATTTCCATTTGGTTCCCAAGTACAAGGACGGTCCCGAGTGGGGCGGGGTGTTTGAGATGAATCCGCAGAAGCGGTTTTTATCTCAGGAGGAATACGGCCAGATGATTGAGAAGATCAAGGCGGCACTATAGACCGGCATTGAAAGAGCGGAGGCTATTGTCAAATGGCCTCCGCTCTTTCAGCGTTAATGGATCTTCTGTTTATGATCCCTGTCCTGTTCACTTTCTCTGCCTGCCGCGTCCCGTCTCTTCTCTGGTGAAGGGTTGGACATCCTCCCTTTCCGGTTCTGCTTCCCGCAATGCGGTTACAGGAAGCCCTGCGGCGACTGTTCCTGATGATGAAATATCGCGTAAACTGCCGCAGGTGTAATGGGAGGAAAGAAAGCAGCTGTGCTGTTTTTCAAACAGGGCCTACGCGGCGCCCATCAATCTTGGCAAAAACATGATGACATCCGGAATGTAAGCCATCATCAGCGTGACAATAAAAGCCATTGCAATAAAGGGCAGCAGCTGCTTGGAAATACGTCCCAGCGGAATTTTGGTGATATTTGAGGTCACAAAAAGCGTCATGCCCACAGGCGGCGTTACCAAACCAATGGTAATCATAATGCAGAACCACACGCCGAACTGGATGGGGTCCATGCCGGCCGCCATAGCCAGAGGCATCAACACCGGTGTAAAAATCAGCTGCGCGGCAGTGGCCTCCATGGAACAGCCCACAACCAGCAGGATTGCAAACATCAACATGATGATGACGGCGCCATTCTGGGTGAAACCCAATACCGCGCCGGAGATTTTTTCCGGAATCTTGTCCACGGCCATGGTCCAGCCCATGATATTGCCAAAACCAATAATGATAAAGATACCAGCGGTTACGGGAACGGACTTCATCAGAACCGAGGGCAGCATGGTAATCTTAAATTTCCGGTAGATCAGACCTGCTGCAATGGCGGCGGCCACAGCCACAGCGCCGGACTCGGAAGGGGTGAAAATTCCCAGCGTGATGCCGGCTACCAGAATCAGGGGAACCAGCAGCGCGGGGATCGCCTTTACGAAAGCGGTCAGGAGCGTCCCCAGATTGAAGCTCTCTGTACTGCGGGGCAGATCGAGGCGTTTTGTCTGCATCCGGATAATGATGATATATCCCAGACCAATCAAAATGCCGGGGATCGCGCCGCCCATAAACATGGCGGTGACGGATACGCCGGAGAGTACGCTGAAATACACAAAAGTGACACTGGGCGGAATCACAGGTCCCAGCACACCGGACGCGCACACCAGAGCGGCGGAAAAATCATCCCGGTAACCGTCGTGGATCATCTCCGGAACGATAACGGCGCACAAAATTGCGGCCACGGCGTTGGCGGAGCCCAGGATGGCGGAAAGAATCATGGCTACCAGGACCACCACATAGGCCAGTCCCCCGCGGAAGTGACCCACCAGGGCCCGCACAAGGTCAATGAGCTTTTGGGTTACGCCGCTGGCATTCATCAGCTCACCGGCTATGATGAAAAAGGGAATACAGGTCAGGCTGGATACGCTCATGCCGGCAAAAACCTTTTGGGTCACTACATTAAAGTATGAGTCCACGCCCATGACGGCGATATGAGTCAGACCGGAGAGCCCCAGAACTGCGCAGATCGGCACACCTAAAATCAAGGTTGCCAAAAACACGAGAATTACTACGATCACTCTGCCTCACCCTCCTCCTTGACCGGCGCCGCTTTGCCGTAGCTGCCGTTTTTGTAGCTGGCGGCGATCTGAAAATATTTCCAGACTGCCAGGATCAAAAGAATGCCCATGCCGATAACGATGGGAAGATATGCCCAGTACATGGAGACGCCAAGACCGATGCTGATCTGCCGCTGGATGGAGGGGGTCATGATCGTAGTGATCGAGTTTTTCAGCATGAACACGGCCAGGCCCAGTACAATCGTATTGATGATAAGCTCCAGTATCAGGCGGACTTTTCCATAGGTATGAGTCTGCACTAAGTCAAACGACACCAGTCCGCCAGGATTCTGATACGCAGAGGTGCCGCCTAGAGAGGCTACGCCCACAATGCAGTAGCGGACCAGCTCGTCCGCCCAGGGGAAGGAGTACCCCAGCACATACCGGCGCACGATCTCCACCAGGGACACCACCAGCATCACCGCGAAGAGAACCGCGCACAGCGCCTTGGCGGCGAGGCACAGTCCGTTAATGATTTTTGAGATAACTTTCATAGACACCTCTTTAAGTGGGAGAGGTGCCGGAAGCGGCACCCCTCCTGAATTGGGTCCGGTTCTGCTCAGCTCATTGCCTGAACGGCATCAATGAAGCCGGCAATCAGTGGATCAATGTCGCGATAGCTGTCCCAAGTAGGCATAGCCACATTAATGAATTCCTGGCGCGCATCGCCCTCAATGGTGTTGATGGCGGTGCCGGAGGCCTCGACAGCGGCGATTGCTTCCTCCTCATACTCGGGCAGATAAGTGCTGAAGAGGTTTTCGCTGCCCTTAGTATGACCCGCCACAAGGATTTCCTGCTGCTCGGGGGAGAGGCTGTTCCAGAAAGCCAGGTTATAGACCACAAAGCTGGGGAACGGATACATGCCAATCGTGGAGACATAGTCCAACTGTTCATAGTGCTTCATAGCGTAGATTGAGGTGAGGTTGATCTCCTCGCCGTCCACAACCTTGTTCTGCAGGGCCGAATAGACCTCGTTGTAGGCCACAGTCATGGGGCTGGCGCCCAGGTTGGTCATGACCTCGGTGAGCATATTGCTGGGCACGATGCGCAGCTTGAGCCCCTTCATGTCGGCCAGCGTTTGGATGGGACGGACATTGTTCGCAAAATGGCGGATACCGTTTTCCTGCACGGCTACGATCTTCACACCCAGATCCTCGCCCACCTTGTCATAGATGGCCTGGGCGGCCTCAGAAGTCAGGGCCTTGTACTCCAGATCATAGTCGGTGATAAGGAAGGGAAGCTGAAAGACCTCCATCAGGTTGGTGTAGGTGCTGAATGTGCTGGAAGAGAGGATTACACACTGAATGGTGCCATCCATCACCTGCTGGATCATATCAAACTCGCTGCCCAGCACACCGTCAGCGGAGTATTCAAATGTGATTGTGCCGCCGCTTTGTTCCTGGATGTAGCTGATGGCATCCTGGTCGGCAAAGTAAGGGGGCATGGCGCTGCTGCCGTAATTGCCCATGACGATGGTGACAGGATTGCTGGCGGCCGCAGCGTCACTGTTATCAGCCGTGCTGCCGGGATTGGCGGCAGCCGGGGGTGTGCTGTTGTTTCCTCCGCCGCAGGCGGTCAGAGCCATGGTCAGGCAGAGGGCAAGGGCCAACAGCATCGCAATTTTCTTTTTCATACAATACCTCCTGAAATTTATAATTCGGGCACCCCTCCTGGAGTTCAGACGCCCAGCAGGGCGGCGGGGTTCTTTTTGGCAATGAGATCAATATCAGCTTCCGACAGACCGAACTTGTCCATCAGCAGGCGGATGAAGCGGTACATCCCTTCCACGGGGGAGCCGTTGCCCCGCTGCCCCAGATCGGAATCCAGGATCATGCGCTCCAGCGGGACCGCCTTGAGCATATCCGCAATTACTTGGTCATCCAGGCTGCCCAGCTTGGAACCGGAGGTAAACACGCACACGTTCAGCTCGATGAACGCGCCCATTTCTGCCCACTTGGTCATCTGCTCATAGGTTGCCCCAATATGGAACTGCGGATGATTGACCAGAATGCGTTTTACCCCCAGCTCCACGGCCTTTTCCACCAGATGGTCTACCTCCCAGGCGGTGGCATGGCCTGTGCCCAGAACCACATCCTTTTCGGCAATGAGCTTCAGGACCTCCACAGCGGCAGGGTCCATGACGCCGTCCTCGTCCACATACACTACGGGAACTTCGGGCACGGACATCTTGCCGGCGCCTACGAAGCTGCCCTTGTGGTGGTCGATATGGTTCTTCGAGGAGACAGTGGGGAAGTAGATGATCTTGGCGCCCATGTTGATGGCGGCATCCACTGCCATGCAGTTGAAAAGACCGACGGCATTGTTCAGCGCCATGGAACTGTAAATCTCAACGCCGTTGGCATCGCAGTGCTTCTGGACCATATTTACTCCCATACAGGAGGGGAAATAGTGGTCCTTTACCAAAAAGCCCCGGTATCCGGCCACCACAGCCTCCCTGAGCATATCCGCGGCATCCACTTCACGGTTGGCTACGGAGGGGCCGGCATGGACGTGGATATCCAGAATACCTTTGAGGATTTCTCTTTCATTAAACATGATATCGACTCTCCTTTGTCTCGGCTATATCCTGAATCAAAATATTACTTTTTCAGGCTGGCCAGGAACTCCGTGTACTTCTCCTTAAACTCAGGCCGGGGAGTCCCAAAGATATCCATCTGGAAGCAGGGGATGTCGGTGTCATGCACGTCAATGTAATGTTCCACGCCGCTGGGTACTACCACAAATCCGCCGGGGGTCAGATGATAAGGGGTGCCGTCCACATAATAATCGCATTCGCCTTCAATGACAAGGGCAACCTGCTCTTCGGGGTGGGAATGGGGCTTTTTTTCATGCCCGGCGAGGACCTGGCCCAGCGTAACAGTCACGTCGTCGGCGCCCATCGCCAGGGTTACCTGCTTGATTCCCTCCCGAAGGGGACGCCAGGGCATTTGATTCCAGTTTCCAGACATAATTTCACTCATGATCGTTTCCTCCTCAAAATAGTAACATAGTTCTGCCTGTCCGAGCTTGGAGCAGGTTTACTATTTGTTGAAGCAATTTTTAGGCCAATTTTGGCGGTTACGCATAAAAGATTGAAAAGGCTGCGGGAATTCGGAAAAGAAAAAACGTATACATACAATATTAGCAGGGGGAATATCCCGCAAAGTTGTCAAGAATTCACAAAAGAAATGAAAAAGTAATTCATTTTTGACTTACTTTATAAGAATTTGATCAAAAATGACTTGATCCGTGTTTGCTCCGGGAGACGCCGGGGGCCGGCGGCAAGCGGCTCCCACATGACGCAGCGATATTTGAGGAGAACATACCGTGAGAAGAGTTGGCAAGGTCTTTGCTTTATACCAGGGAGAACGGACAGCCGTATCCGGCAGAAGCCGGGTCTCTAAATTTTGACAGAAAGCCGTGATTTTACGTGGAAATGGTCAAAACAATTTTCGGCCTCCAGGTCATGCTGCTGCTGTTGGTAGCCGCAGGAGCCGGCGGGCGAAGACTGGGAATCATTGCGGAAGGATTCAGCGATGGGCTTTCGGGATTTTTAATGAAACTGGTGCTTCCGTGCAGTATTTTCAGCGCCTTCCTGGAGGGAATGGATAAGAATATCTGGCAGTTGTCGGCACAGATCATAGCTGCAACAGCGGCAGTACATATCTTTTACATTCTGTTGGGAATGATGCTGTACCATCGGGCTGATCCGCAGCGCCGCGCGGTATTGAAATTTGCCGTCCTGTGCCCCAATACGAACTTTATGGGGATGCCGGTGATCGGCGGCATTTATGGCGACGCGGGCGTGATGCTGCTCTCCATTGCGCTGGTACCCGCCAGAATTTTTGTCATGACGGTGGGAATCTCCTATTTTTTGAGCGGCGGCGGCCTGTCGCGGCTCAAAGGACTGGTGCGCAATCCCTCCATCTGGGCGGTAGCCGCCGGCATGGCGGTGAATTTTATGGGCTGGACCCTTTGGGAACCACTGGAAAAAGCGGTTTCTGCCCTGGGAAGCTGCAATACGCCTCTGGCCATGGTGCTCATAGGCACAGTGGTGGCCTCCCTGCGCCGGGAGATGGTGACAGACCAAAGCGTCTGGCGGTTTTGCCTTTTGCGGCTGGCGCTGATCCCCGCGGCGGTAATCCTGGCCCTGTGGATTTTGGGTGTACGCGGCACAGCGGCTGGCGTGACGGCCACCATGAGCGCTCTGCCGGCCGGGGCGATGACGGTGATCTTTTCAAAGTCTTACGGGCAGGACGACGCCTTTGCCGCCGCCTGCGTTATCGTCAGCACGCTGGTCTCCGTGTTCACGATCCCGCTGATCACCGCGGTATGCAGCCTGCTTCTAGTCTGAAAACGCCCAAAACGGAACTGCCGGAATATTCTCCGGCAGCTCCGTTTTTTTGCGCCGCCAGTATTCAGACGGAGAGCGCTCCCTTCAGCCCCATCATCGCCCGGACCTCAGCGGAGGTCGCGATTTCCAGCCCCAGCGCATCGGCGATATTTCGCACGGCCAGCACCTGATCCGCACTGGACTGGGCCAGTACATGGGCGCGAAGATAGAGGTTGTCCTCCAAGCCCACCCGCACATTGCCGCCTAAGGCCAGCGTCGCGGCGGCCATCGGCATCTGGTAGCGGCCCGCGGCAGCCACAGACCAGAAGAAATGATCTTCACCCAGCAGCAGATCCGCGGTCTCTTTCAAAAACAGCAGGTTTTTTACCGAGGCGGGAATGCCGCCCTGGATTCCCATGACAAACTGCATGTAGACAGGTGTTTGAATCACCCCTTTCTTCACAAAATAGGCAATGTTGTTGATCATGCCGGGATCATAGACTTCAAATTCCGGACGCGTACCGTTGGCATTCATGGTGCGGACATAGGTTTCAAGTCCGGTGTATGTGTTGGAAAAGGTGTTGTTTCGAGTACCGGTGAGATAGGGCTTTTCCCAGCCGCAGCCGTCCGGGATTTTCTCGGCAATATCCGCCAGCACAAAGTTCATGGAGCCGGCGTTGCAGGTGGCCAGTTCCGGCTGCAGGGCGGGAATCGGCGCTAACCGCTCTTCCAATGACATCATCTGACTGGCGCCGGTGGTGACACAGCAGATCATGTCACAGCGGCGCTGGATTCCGGACACCACCTCCCGCATCAGCTCAATAGACGCGTCAGGAGCGCCCGTCTTGGGATCACGGGTGTGAAGATGACAGGTAGCCGCGCCAGCCTCATAGGCGCGGACGGCGTCCTCAATGATCTGCTGCGGTGTAATGGGCAGATAGGGACTCATGCTGGGAACATGGACCGCTCCGGTAATGGCGGCAGTAATAAAGATTTTCCTGTTTCTCATCAGAGCATACCTCCTAAGCTGTTTTGGTTCGTTCCTTTGTCTCTGGTGTAAAAGATATAAGCAACTTTTACGCCAAACAGGCAAATACGCGGTGATATAAAAAGGAACTGCCGCTATTGCAGTGCCTCAGGACCGGCGGTGATCGCGAGCGCTTCAAACGGGCTCATTCTCTGTGCGGCGGATTTGAGAACTCTCCAGGGAGCTCTATCTTTCCGTTGTTCCTAGAGCAATTTCCCAAAATACTGAGAAAAGTTCAGCGGTCCGGGAAAGGCATAGCTGCGTTG
>NZ_CAJULS010000055.1 GCF_910587525.1 uncultured Oscillibacter sp.
TCACCATCAACCTCTCCAAGCCGGAGAAGGACCCCCGGGCCATCGCCGCCGCCAAGGCGGTCCCCCAGAGCGGCTATCCCAAGTGCCAGCTCTGCCGGGAGAACGAGGGCTACGCCGGGCGCATAAACCACCCCGCCCGGCAGAACCACCGGATTATCCCCGTTGTAATCGACGGCAGGGACTGGTTTTTCCAGTACTCTCCCTATGTCTACTACAACGAGCACTGTATCGTATTCAGCGCCGAGCACACCCCCATGAAGATCGACCGCTCCACCTTCCGCAAGCAGCTGGACTTCATCAGGCAGTTCCCCCACTATTTCGTGGGCTCCAACGCAGACCTTCCCATTGTGGGCGGCTCCATTTTGAGCCACGACCACTTTCAGGGCGGGCGGTATACCTTCGCCATGGAGCGGGCCCCTGTGGAGCGGCCGGTCTCTTTCCCCGGCTTTGATGACGTGGAGGCGGGTATCGTCCGCTGGCCCATGTCCGTCATCCGCCTGCGCTGCGGAGACGATAAACGGCTGGTGGAGCTGGCGGACAAAATCCTCCTGGCCTGGCGGGGATACACCGACGAAGATGCCTTCATCCTCGCAGAGACGGCAGGAGAGCCCCACAACACCATCACCCCCATCGCACGGATGCGGGAGGGAAAATTTGAGCTGGACCTGGTGCTGCGGAACAACATCACCACGGAGGAGTATCCCCTGGGGGTCTACCACCCCCACCAGGAGCTCCACCACATCAAAAAGGAAAATATCGGCCTCATTGAGGTCATGGGCTTGGCAGTGCTGCCCGCCCGCCTCAAGGGTGAGCTGACGCTGCTGGCAGATGCCCTGGTCCAGGGAGAAGACCTCCGGGCCGAAGAGACTCTCGGCAAGCACGCCGATTGGGCGGAGGAGCTGAAAACGAGGTATTCCTTCACGCAGGAGAACGCCCTGGACATCCTGAAAAAAGAGGTGGGCATCGTCTTTGCACAGGTGCTGGAGCACGCCGGCGTCTACAAATGCACTGCCGAAGGGCGGGCCGCTTTCCTGCGGTTTATTGAGACGGTAAAGTGAGGGAATTGCGATGGTAACACAAGAAGTTTTTGGACTTTTGGACGGGAGGAAGATCCCCCTGCTGACACTGACGGACGGCCCTGTGTCCGTGGAGCTGATCCCCCTGGGGGCGGCGGTGCGGGCCATCCGGGTTCCGGACCGGGAGGGGCGGACCGTGGACGTGTGCCTGGGCTACGATACTCCGGCGGAGTACCGGGACTGGAACTCCGCCCTGGGGGGCACCCTGGGCCGGTGCGCCAACCGCATCGGCGGCGCCCGGTTTACCATCGGCGGAGAGGAGTACCGCCTCACCGCCAACGAGGGGGCCAACACCCTCCACGGCGGGGCGGAGGGCTTTCACAAGAAGCTGTGGAGCTATGCCCTGAGGGAGGACTCCGTCACCTTCTCCCTGAACTCCCCCCACGGGGAGGAGGGGTTTCCCGGGAATCTCTGCGCGGAGGTGACCTACACCCTGCGCCGCAGTACGCTGACCATGGCATACCGGGCCTCCTGTGACCGGGACACGGTGGTGAACCTCAGCAATCACACGTATTTCAACTTGGCAGGCCATGACACAGGTTCCATAACGGGCCACCGGGTGACCCTTGGGGCGGGGCGCTATACCCCCAGCGGGGCGGGCAACGTGCCCACAGGGGAGATCGCCCCGGTGGACGGCACGCCCCTGGACCTGCGGCAGGGGGCCCTGCTGGAGGAGCGGCTGGGAGATCCCTTCCTGAAGGGAACCCGGGGCTACGACCACAATTTTGTCTTAGACGGCGGAACGGCCCCAGCGGCGGAGGTGTACTGCCCCGCCACCGGCATCGCCCTGGAGGTATGCACTACCCTGGAGGGGATGCAGTTCTACACCTCCGGCTTCCTGACGGACCGGCCCGGCAAGGGCGGGGCCCAATACGGCAGGGCCGGCGGACTGTGTTTGGAGACCCAGCACTTCCCGGACGCGGTGAATCAGCCGTCCTTCCCGTCTCCCATCCTGCGGGCCGGGGAGGAGTACCGCGAGACCACCTCCTGGCGGTTTTTTCTCAAAAAATAAAAGAAAAGCGGCCCCGGAGACGGAAACACGTCTCCGGGGCCGCTTTGCAAAATGCCCGTCTCAGGGAATCTCCCAGGGCGTCTCCGCCGCCCGGGCCATGGCCGCCTGCTTCCGCCGCCGTCTCCAGCAGACCAGCAGGGTTCCCGCGGAGATCAGGATCACCGCACCGCCGAAGCCGGCGCCCAGAAGAACGGCGGAAAGGTTCCCGCTGCCGCGCTCCCCGGCCTCCTCTGCCAGGCGGTCCTGGATGCCGTCCGCCAGAAGGCGCATGGTCTTTTCCCGGAAGATGTCCCGCAGGCCCACGGCCTCCACGGTCTCCCGGTAGGGCCGGGACATGCCCATGGCCGCAAGGTCCAGATAGATGTCCACCGCCTTGTCCCGGTCCTCCAGGGATATGAGCCACAGGTCCAGGGCGGACAGGGCGGAGGTGGCGTAGCTGATGTAGTACATGGGGCTCTGGAAATTGTGGGGGATCTCCACCCAGAAACAGCTCTCCTCCTCGTCCTCCTCATAGAAGTAGCCGTACTCCTCCGAGATGTCCTTGAAGAGACGGTTGACCTCTTCAAGCGTCATATCCGGGTCCGCGTACACCGCCGTCTGGAATTCGTCGTACATGCAGCCCTCCAGCACGGAGCTGACCATGTTGGAGATGGTGGCCCAGTAGAAGGCCCTGCCACCCTCCGGGCCGAAGATCTCGCCGGCATAGGCGGTGAAGAGCACCTCCAGCCCCTGGGAGTGAATCTCCCCAACGTCGATGTGGAAGGAGGACCACAGGTCGTGCTCCGCGCTGTGGAAGGTCTCGTTGAAGTGGCCGAATTCGTGGATGACGGTGCTGTAGTCCTGGTGGTCCCCGTAAGGGTCATCAAAGATGAAGGCGGTGCCGTAGGCCGGAAGGCCTACGGTGTAGCCCACCGGCAGCTTGCTGTCACTGGGGGCGATGTCGTAGAGGTGGTACTGGCGCATAAAGGCGAAGGTCTCCGCCAGCTCCGGGTCAATGCGCTCCATATAGGGCTCGACGGCGTCCAGAATATCGTCCCCAAAGGCCCGGGTCCGCACGTCCAGGGCCCGCAGGTCCCGCTCAGAGAGGGCGTCCATCAGCCTGACCTCCAGGGGGACCCAGTACCGCTTCGCCGCCCGGCGGACGGTCTCGATATCCTCCGTGGTGTAGTCCCGGTCGTAGCTCTCCCGGTAGGCGTAATCGGCGTAGCTGTCGTAGCCGTTCTCCCTTGCGATCTCCGTCCGCACCCGTACCAGCTGGAGAAAGATCTCCCCGGCGGCCCGGTTTTGTTCCCGCTCCAGCAGGGCGCTGATCTCCCGCCAGGTCCCGTCGTCCAGCTCCCGGGCCTGGGCGAGGGATTCCTCCGTCCACACCTGCCCGTCCACAATGACCTGGGCCGGGCGGGCCATGGCCTGGTCGTAAGCCTGCACCAGCCGCTCCTCCTCCTCGTAAAGGGCGGATTCCCGGTCCGTCAGAGCCTGATAGTTCCGGAGTTCGTCCAGGATCTCCGGCCCTGCGTCCCGCTCCAGAATGTCCCGGTAGGGGGTGTCCGCCAGCAGGCCCAATGTCCGGTAGCACTCGTCAAAGAGCTGGACGGACAGCTGGGAGAGGGCGGCGGACTCGTCTGCGGCCTCCTGGTCCGCCCCGTTGGCGTCATAGCGGATGCCGATCAGAGCGGACTGGGTGGACAGCTGGTCCACTTCCGAGAGAATCCGGCCGTACAGCTCCTCCAGCGCCGCCCGGACCTCAGCGTCCTCCGTCCGGGCGGCGGGGGAGGCGGCGATCTGCTCCAGAGCGGACAGGGCGGACCGCAGGGCGGCGCCGTCATATCCGGTGTATTCCATGTCGGCGAAATCCACCGGCAGATGTTCTTTTTCCGGGTAGCGGCCGGCCGCCCGGGCCGGGATTGTCAGCATCAGGCAGGCTGCCAGCAGGAGCGCACCCAGACCCGGAGCGCAAAAATGTTTTTTCATAAAACGCACCTCGCTGAAAATGCTTAGAATCTGTACTAAAACGGCGTTTTGCCGGTTTTAAAACAAACTCCAGGACTGCCGCCGCCTCAGCCGTCCAGCGCCATCCCGGCCGCCCGGGCTGCATGGATTAAAGTTGTGTCAAAGACGGGCAGCGGGGAATCCTCCTGATGGATGAGAAGGCCGATCTCGGTACAGCCAAGAATGACGCCCTCCGCGCCCTCGTCCCTCAGACGGCCGATCATGCGCCGGAACTGCTCCCGGGAGGCGTCCTTGATCTCGCCCACACAGAGCTCGTGGAAGATGACGCTGTTTACAAGGTCGATGCCGGCCTCATCCGGGATTACCACATCAATGCCCCGGTCAATGAGACGCTGTTTGTAAAAATCCTGGGTCATCGTGTATTTTGTGCCCAGCAGACCCACTTTCCGGACGCGGCATCTCTCCAGCTCGTCGGCGGTGGCGTCCGCGATATGTACGATGGGGATATGAATCATGGAGGCGACCTGGGGAGCGACCTTGTGCATGGTATTCGTGCAGATCAGAAGGAAATCCGCGCCGGCGGCCTCCAGGCCCTGGGCGGCCCGGCCCAGAATGTTGCCGCTCTTTCCCCAATCACCGCTGGACTGGCACTGTTCAATTTCATCAAATTCCACGCTGTACAGGATGATCTTTGCGGAATGCAGCCCGCCCAGCCGGGCTTTGACGGTCTCGTTGATGATTTTGTAATAGAGGACCGTGCTCTCCCAGCTCATTCCGCCGATCAGTCCAATGGTTTTCATATGCAGCCTCCCGACATTTGATCTATGGAATTTAATTATATCAAAAGACGGGGGCGAGCACAAGAGATTTGGCCCAACTGAGGCGAACATAAAAAGGGGCCGCCCGGCGACGCGCGCCGTGCGGCCCAAGCGGGTGGGATATTGGAAAGCTTCCTGGATTATCTTACACCCTGGGGCGCGTCTTTGTAAATAGGAACTTTTGACGCTTTTCCACTTTTTTTGCCGAATCAGGGCAGGTAAAAAGAAATTGTAACTTTTCACCACAACCCCCTTTCCAAAGACCGCCAGATGTGCTATACTACACAAAAGGGAGGATGCGCCTCCCGTCCACACGAAAGGAGCGATCTCGATGAAGTACACCTACACCTGCAAGAAAGTCTCTCTGAACAACTCCATCAAGGACTACGCCGAGAAGAAGATCTCCAAGCTGGAGAAGTATCTGCGGGACGACAACGCCACCGCTCACGTGCTCTTCTCCGTGGAGAAGGATCACCTGTGCGCCGTGGAGGTCACCATCCGGGATGGCGGCACGCTCCTCCGGGCCCAGACGGAGGCGCCGGACGGGGATATGCGGGGCGCCGTGGACGCCGCGGTGGGGTATATTGAGCGTCAGATCTTGAAAAATAAGACCCGCCTGTCCAAGCGCCTGCGGAGCGAGGGCTTCCCGCCCCCGGCCCCGGCGGATGAGTTTGAAGTGGCGGAGGAGAAGGAGTTTCCCATCGTCCGCACCAAGCGCTTTGCGGTGAAGCCTATGAGCGCTGAGGAGGCCATTTTGCAGATGAACCTGCTGGACCACAGTTTCTTTGTGTTCCGCAGCAGCGACGACGACAGCCTGTCCATTGTCTACAAGCGCAAATCCGGCGGCTACGGCCTTATCGTCACGGACGAAGAGGAATAGAGAAGCATGGGGAGGCCGAAAGGCCTCCCCATTTGGTAGGAAAAAGCGGCGCAAAAGCGCCGCTTTGATCTGTTGGAGCTGAGGGAGAGGAAACCGGTCGGAAAGACTGACAGCCTCGGTCCATTCGATCAGGGAATTGACACCGCTGCGAGTAATCTCATGGGCCTCCTTCGGCAAATATGTCAATACCACCAGTGCCGTTTTTTGCATCAGATGTACAGCCAGTCAGACTTATAAGGATCAAACACAAAAGCGCAATCCTCTTCATAAGAATTTTCTCTCTTTTGTTTGAAGCTGCGATTTGTGAAATCGCCAGCGCATGGCTTCATCAACACAAAGGGTAAAATACGATAAGGAGCAGAAAGAGAGCCTTACAAAGTACCCCGGACTAACGGCGGGCGCGTCGCTTATTCGGCTTCCGTGAATTGGGCCGGGTTCCGCAGGGCCTCCGCGATTTCTGCCGGGGGCTTGGCGTGAATTGTCAGGATGTCCTCCCAATCCTCCACAGAAGAGGGCAGGTAGTCCCCCAGGCTCTCCAGGACCGTCATGGACATCACGTCCGTGCCCTCATAGACCGTAAAGCGCAGTACCTCCTCGTACTCCCGCTCCGCGTTCGGGTCCTGTCCCGCCAGAAGTGTTTTCTGCTGCATGAATACGTAGGTGTACAGCGGCGTATCACCCTCCACGCTGGAGGCCTGCTCCCACTCCATGTCGTCCTGAACCAGATCGTCCACCCGCTGGACGGCCGCCTCTGTGTCAATGACGCAGATCTCCAGGCCGCCGGCATCCAAAACCTGCCAGTAGTGGGACTTGGCGCTCCAGTCGTCGTCCAGGCCGTTCCAGGCATCTTCCAGGTCCTGCACGGTGTTCTCCCACGCGTCCATCTTTGCCTCCAGGGCCTCGTCGGGCTCGGAGGGGCGAAGCATCAGCGCCGCGGGAAAGCAGCCGGAGAGCAGCAGGGCCATGGCCGTTCCACAGACGGCGCAGAAAAACAGGGCGGTATATTTTTTCATAATATGTCCTCCTTAAAATGCATGACTACAAGAGGTGAACAACCCCAAGCGTCAGGGCGGTGGTGACGAGGCCCGCCGCAACCAGCCCCAGCGCAATGGCCGGCAGGGCGTGGCGCATCCGGATGTTCAGCGCCGCCGCCACCAGGGACCCGGTCCAGGCCCCGGTGCCCGGCAGGGGAATGCCCACCAGGATCACCAGCCCCAGCAGGCGGTACTTCCGCACCAGCCGCCCCTTGAGGTGGGCCCGGCGCTCCAGCCAGTCGATCCTGGGGCCGAAAAACCGGGTGCCCCGGAGAAAGTCCGCCACGCGGCGGGCCAGCAGGATGATGAGGGGCGCCGGCACCAGGTTGCCCAGAATGGCCGCGGCGCAGGCCAGGGCCGGAGGCAGTCCCGCGGCGATGCCCAGGGGAATGGCTCCCCGCAGCTCCACCACGGGCACCATCGCCGTGGTGAAGGTCAGAAGAAGCTCTTTTGAAACAGTCTCAAAAAAGGCCATGGAATCCTCCAAAACAGGGCGGGCCGGGGGGCACCCCTCCGGCCCGCGGACACGTTATGGGACAGTTTACTCCAGGTTCAGGCGCTTTTTCAAGAAAAACGTGGTGATGCCGTAAAAAACCGCGCCGTAGACCACGTTGGCGAAGATCAGCAGAAACATCCCGATATGAATCCCCGCCATGGCGCTGAGGTGGATGTCGGGGTGGAAAATGCCCCAGTAAAAAAAGTTCACCTGATCCAGAATGTTGATGCCGCTGAACGCGATGATCTGAAAGGCGAACTGGAGGCCGAAGTACCAGACCACCGACCAGGCCATCTTGTGGCTGGGAAGGCTGTGGCCCGCCGCCAGGGCGGCGTAAAACTGGAGGCACATGGACACCAGTCCCAGAAACACCAGTACGATCAGCTCGATGATGATCGCCGTGCCATTGATGGCGTAGTAGGCCTGGACCTTCCGCAGCTCCTGGAAGAGCTCTCCCAGGCCTGTGAAGAAGTATCTGATGAAGTCAATATCGAAGGCCACGATGCAGCTGGCCAGAATCACCGCCAGGGTGGTGACAATGAACCACACCGAGGAGACGATGAGCTTCGACCAGACGTGCTGGTGGATGGAGACCGGCAGGGTCAGCATGACATAGCCCTCGTCCTGGAGGAGGTTCTTATAAAACCGCTGAATCATCAGCACAAAGGATACGATGCACACGCCGAAGATGGCAAAGCCGAAGGCAGTCAGCATCAAAATGCCCAGCATACTGAGAAACCAGGTGCGGCTGTCCAGCAGATACCGCAGAGAGAGGTTGGCGGGCACAGACGTGGCCAGCAGGATGCCGATCACCGGCAGCATAATGCGCCCGGTGGCCCGGAACTCGTGCTTTAAGAGTTTCCTCAGCATTTGAACACCTCCCGGAACAGGGCGTCCACGCTCATGCCCTTTTCCTCCCGGATCTCGTCCACGGAGGACTGGAGCATGACCTGGCCCCGGTTGATGAAGATCACCTCGTCCAGCACCTTCTCCACATCGGAGATCAGGTGGGTGGAGATGACCACCGCCGCCTCGGGGTTATAGTTGCTGATGATGGTGGAGAGGATGTAGTCCCGGGTGGCCGGGTCCACGCCGCCGATGGGCTCATCCAGCAGATACAGCTTTGCCTGGCGGCTCATGACCATGATGAGCTGGACCTTTTCCCGGGTGCCCTTGCTCATCTGCTTTACCCGCTGGGTGGGAGAGATGTCCAGGTGCTGGAGCATCTCCTCCGCAGCGTCCCGGCGGAAGTCGGGGTAGAAATCGCCGTAGAAGTCCAGCAGCTGCCGGGCGGACATCCAGGTGGGGATGCAGGTGCGCTCCGGCAGGTAGCTCACCAGGGCGTGGGTGGCCCGGCCGGGGGCGGCGCCGCAGATCAGGATCTCTCCCTCGCTGGGGGTCAGCAGGCCGTTGGCCAGCTTGATGAGGGTGGTCTTGCCGCTGCCATTGGGGCCCAGCAATCCCACAATCCGGCCCGGCTCGATGGTAATGCTCACCTGCTCCAGGGCCGGAGCCTTGCCATAGCGCTTGGTCAGGTTGTTACACTGCAAGACTGACATCGCCGTTCCCCCCTCCCGTGATCTCCTGCCGCAGCATATTGATGACTTCCTCCCGCTGGTAGCCCAGGCGGGTCATAGCGTCCAGAAAGGCGGTGATATGCCGTTCCGCCAGGGCGCGTTTCGCCGTTTCAATCATTGCCTTGTCCTCCGTCACAAATCTCCCCGCGGTCCGCTGGCTGTATACCAGACCGTCCCGCTCCAGTTCCGTCAGCGCCCGCTGCATGGTGTTGGGGTTGACCCCGGCCTCCGTGGCCAGGTCCCGCACCGACGGCAGGCGCTCTCCCGGCGGAAACACGCCGGAGACGATGCCCACCTTGATCTGCTCGATCAGCTGCGAGTAGATGGGGGCGTCGCCGCTAAATAGCCATAACATCTCAAACCTCCTGTACGTCTGTATGCCTGTATTGTGTAACTAATACAATAGCACAGATTTTGGATTTGTCAAGGGGGTAGGAGAGAATTTTTCAAAAATAATTCAACGCCCAGGCGGGCAACCGCCGGGGCGCAGGGGATACCGTGTTATTTCGGCTTTTCGTCCCGGCGCTTCCGGGGCGGGAGAAAGGCCAGAAGGAGACCCGGGGTCAGGAACAGGAGAGGCCGACAGGAGAAACAGACAGCCCCAGGCCGCCAGCAGCCACCCCAGCACGAAGCCATACGTATTCCATATCTTGCCTGGGTCCGGCAGGGGACGGGAGGATGGGGGAAGCGCTCCGGGCCGCCTTTCAACAAATAGTCCGTGGTGACGTGGAAGCAGCCGCTGATGCGGATGACTTTTTCCGTCTCGGGCATGGTCCCGTCCCGCTCCCAGCGGCTCACCGCCTGGCGGCTAACGTTCAGGAGCTCCGACAGAGCGTCCTGGCTGAGACCCTCCCGGGCGCGGAGCTTTTGCAGTTTTTCTCCGAAGGGCATAGGGGTGTCCTCCTGAGGGTTGATGAGAAGAATATCCCAATTTTCGGGTGGTTTTACCAGCAACCCAATGCGGAATATGCGCAACTTGAGGTTGCAGGGGAGCTTTTGCTCACCCCGACGGGCGGGGAGGGATACAGCTGTAAGAATGGCTGGTGCATTCCGTGCCGCAAAGCGGCAGAATCCCCCGTCCCCGGCCCAAGGCCGGACACCTCAGTACCGCTGGTCCAGAATGGCTACGACGTCTGCCAGCGCCCCCTCCCGGGCATCACACACGACCGTGGCCCCGCACTCCCGCACAGCGGGAATGCAGTTGGCAGGCGCAAACCCCTCCCGGGAGGCGGTGAGCATGGAGATGTCATTGGCCTCATCCCCCGCGCAGTAGACATGCTCCATGGAGATCCCCAGCCGCCCGGCCAGGCGACGCACCATGCCGCCCTTGTTGGCCCCCTTGACGGTCATCTCCAGCAGCGTCTGGCCGGAGAAAATCAGCTCGTAGTCCCCGGCCCAGCCCTGCCCCCGCAGAAAGGCCACAATCTCCTCCAGCGTCCCGTGCTCCGCCTCGAAGAGGAGCTTGCCCAGAGGCAGGGGAACCTCGGTCAGGCTGGAGGTCTCGGTCACCGCTACCTTGGTCAGGTGCTCGTGCCGGCGGGTGAATTCGTTGGGATGTACGGCGTGAATCACATTTCCGATGTGATAGGCCTCCACCGCTGCCGCGGGAAAGCGGTCCAGAATCACCTGGCCGCGCTCCAGAGACCGCTGGTCCAGCAGGGCGGTCTCCAGATACTCCCCGGTCTGGAAGTCGTACAGGGCCGCGCCGTTGCACACTACGCCGGGAGCGTTCATGGGCACCAGCTCCGCGTATTTCAGGAAGGCCGCCAGAGCCCGCCCTGTGGAGACGGCAAAGCGGCCCCCTTGGGCCATGAAGTATGTTAGGGACTCCCGGTTCCGCTCCGGCAGGGGCGGCACCGGCGCGCCGGTGCGGAGGGCCTCCTCCGTGTAGATCAGAGTGTTGTCAAAGTCACTGGCCAGCAGTACGCCGTCAAATTTTCCCATGAGGGCTGCTCCTTTCTAATCTGAAAAAGACCGCCGCCCGCGGCGCGGGCGGCGGGAAGATGTGCGGTTTCAGGATACGGGCTTTAGCGTACGTCCGCTTTTTTCGGCTGCGCCGGGGCTTTATTCCCCTTTGGGCGGCGTACCGCCGCCCTTGCCACGGCGGCGTCCGCCCCGGTAGTAGGGCTTGCGGCGCTTAGTCTCGCCGCCCTCGCCGGAGGAGTCGCTCTTGGCCTGCTGGGGCTTGGGGGACTTGGGCTTTGCGCTGCCTCCGGCGGGCTTTTTGCCGGCCGGCCGCTCTTCCGCCGGGCGGGGCGGCTGGCCGCCGGCCGCCGGCTTTCCGCTGTGGGTCCGCCGTCCGCCCCGGTGGCGGCGGATGCGCTTTTCGCCGCCCTCCTGGCCGAACTTCTCCCGGACAGGAGCGTCCTCCAAGGGGTGGTCCATATAGAAAGGGGTGGAGAGAATGGGCATGTCAAAGGGCTCCTCCGTCCGTTCCTCTACGTACCGGGCGGGGCGCTCCGGGATCTCAATGCCCTCCCGGCTGCCCTTGCCGTTGCGCAGCACCTTTATCTCGCAGCTGCGGTAGGTCCTTAAGGGCTCGTTGGGACCGGCGGAATCCAAAGAGACCTTCATGGTCTCCCGCAGCAGGTCCACGCTCTTCACGTTGCCGGGGCCGTCGGGGGTTTGAACAAAGGACTCCGCCTTGGGCATCCGCTTGGCGGCGTCCTCATAGGCGTTCTGTTCGTATTTCAGGCAGCACATCAGCCGCCCGCAGGTGCCGGAGATCTTGGTGGGGTTCAGACTGAGATTCTGGGTTTTGGCCATCTTGATGGAGACGGGGAGAAAGCCGTCCAAGAACTGGGAGCAGCAGAAGGGCCGCCCGCAGATGCCCAGGCCCCCGATCATCTTGGCCTCATCCCGCACGCCGATCTGCCTGAGCTCGATGCGGGCCCGGAACACGGAGGCCAGATCCCGCACCAGCTCCCGGAAGTCCACCCGGCCGTCGGCAGTGAAGTAGAAAATGATCTTGTTTCCGTCAAAACTGGCGGAGACGTTGACCAGCTTCATCTCCAGGCCGTGGGCGGCGATCTTCCGCTCACAGATGTCAAAGGCCTCCCGCTCCTTTTTTTTGTTGTACTCCACGGTGCGGCAGTCGCTCTCCGTGGCCATGCGCAGCATGGCGCACAGGGGGCGGACGATGGCGGAATCATCCACCTCGTGGTTGCCCTCCGTGCAGGTGGCGAACTCCGGGCCCTGGGCGGTCTCCACGATCACCTGGTCCCCCATCTTCACCACAGTCCCCCTGGGATCAAAATAATAATTTTTGCAGCCGCCCCGAAAGCGGACGCTGATTACCTCTGTCAAAAGATATCCTCCAATTCCACCGCCAGGGCGCCCAGCACATGGCCTGGGCCAACGTTATAGGCGCATTCCCCGCGGTACTTCTGCAACAACTCTATTGTGCGCACAATTTGGGATTTTGTCAAGTTTTTCGCGAGAAAAGACACGGTCTCCCGGCGAATTTCCTCCGGCTGCTGCCCATACAGCGACAGCAGCGCCGCGGAAAAGGCCTCCCGGCACCCCTCCAGCATGGCGGAAAGGTCCTCCCGGGTCATCCGCTTTTTCTCCAGCCGCACCGCCAGCTCCGCGGCGGCACCCCGCTTTTTGGAGCCCAAAACCCGGCACAGGTTTTCAGCGGCCTCCGGAAGAGGCTCGCCATCCGCGCTGTCCGGCGCTCCGGGCCGGAGCTTCAGCTCCACACAGCGGGAGCGCAGGGTCTGTAAAACCACGGCGGCATTTTCTGCGCAGAAGAGAAAAGCGGCGTAGGGCGGACCCTCCTCTACAATTTTCAGCAGCACATTCTGGTCCTGCTCCGTCAAAAGGCCGCAGTCCGGAAAGATGTAGACCTTCCGCCGGCCCTCGTTGGGGCGGATATAGGCGTCCGCCCGGAGACTGCGTACCACGTCCACAGCGATATTTTTGTGGGCTTCGTCACGGACAGTGGCGACATCAGGGTGAATGCCTGCCAGGACCTTCCGGCAGGCGGGGCAGACGCCGCAGGGCTTTGCCCCCTCTCCCCGACACTCCAGGGCGGCGGCGGTGTACTGGGCGGCGCCGGCGAGATCGCCGCTGCCGGTGAACAGCAGCGCATGGGACAGCGTGCCCCGGGCGGCGGCCTCCCGAATGCGGACGGCGGCGGGGTCGGCGGGTGAAAAAGGGGCCATGGCGGCAGCTCCTCTCCTGGCGGATATGGGATTCCGCCGGCGGTTCCGAAGGGGAGCCGGGCGGTCCTCTGCCCCACAATTATACCCCGCCGGCGGCTTCATTGCAAGTCCCCGCCGTGCCGGAGGGGCGCCGTCCGGCCGGATGGGCAGGGCGGCGGAAAATGAAAAAATTTCTTCGGAACGCAAACGTGTGCCCAAAACATTCCGGGGGGAGAAGTCGCAAAAAACGTCCATTTTTGAGACGGTTTTTCGCCGTTTTGTGCAAAACTTACAGAAACGGAGGGGATTATTCCGGTTTCTGGTGAATTTCTTATGAAATTTATGAATTGTTTTCCAGAAAATGACCTATTATAATATTATAGCTAACTGATCTGACCGGCGCAGCACAGACCCGTGCACGGACACAAGACATCATCTGCCCGGCGGGGCAGAGACAAAAAAACGGAGGAATGAAGATGAGCAAAAAGTACTGCTACCTGTTCACCGAGGGCAACGCCAATATGCGGGAGCTCCTGGGCGGCAAGGGCGCCAACCTTGCCGAGATGACCAACATCGGCCTGCCCGTGCCCCAGGGCTTCACCATTACCACCGAGGCCTGCACCCAGTACTATGAGGACGGCCAGAAGATCAATGACGAGATCTTCGCCGAGATCATGGAGTACATCGAGAAGATGGAGTCTATCACCGGCAAGAAGTTCGGCGATCTGGAGAATCCTCTGCTGGTCTCCGTCCGCTCCGGTGCCCGGGCCTCCATGCCCGGCATGATGGACACCATTTTGAATCTGGGCCTTAACGAGACCGTGGTGGATGTGCTGGCCAAGAAGTCCAACAACCCCCGCTGGGCCTGGGACTGCTACCGCCGCTTTATTCAGATGTACTCCGATGTGGTCATGGAAGTCGGCAAGAAATACTTTGAGCAGCTCATCGACAAGATGAAGGAGGCCCGGGGCGTCAAGCAGGACGTGGAGCTCACCGCCGGGGACCTGAAGGAGCTGGCCGGTCAGTTCAAGGCCGAGTACAAGGCCAAGATCGGCCAGGACTTCCCCTCCGACCCCAAGGAGCAGCTGATGGGCGCCGTCAAGGCCGTGTTCCGCTCCTGGGACAATCCCCGTGCCAACGTCTACCGCCGGGACAACGACATCCCCTATTCCTGGGGCACCGCTGTCAACGTCCAGTCCATGGCCTTCGGCAACATGGGCGACGACTGCGGCACCGGCGTGGCCTTTACCCGCAACCCCGCCACCGGCGAGAAGAAGCTGATGGGCGAGTTCCTCACCAACGCCCAGGGCGAGGACGTGGTGGCCGGCGTGCGCACCCCCATGCCCATCCAGGAGATGGCCGAGAAGTTCCCCGAGGCCTTTGCCCAGTTCAAGGACGTGTGCGCCCGGCTGGAGGACCACTACCGGGATATGCAGGATATGGAGTTCACCGTGGAGCATGGCAAGCTCTATATGCTCCAGACCCGCAACGGCAAGCGCACCGCCGCCGCCGCCC
>NZ_CAJULS010000056.1 GCF_910587525.1 uncultured Oscillibacter sp.
TACTGTTCTGTTCCCTATTCCCAATTATATCATCCTTTTTTCCTTATGTGAACACCACCTAACACCCCTATCCAGTTGATGCCAGCATTTTATCGAAAAAGGTATATTTTCTAAAAAAATCCCTGAAATGACCATTTTACTCTCTGGTCATTTCAGGGATTACCGATGAATTCATCACTATACAAAGTACAGCCGATCATTCAAGTTTCCACGCCTGACTTTCCGCCGGATGCGAGATATTGATACAATATCCCATCAGACAATTCTAAATCCCTGGCAGATAAGGCCACATTCACAAATTTCTGGTTCTCCTTTGTGAGAACAATCTCTTCTACGCGATCCGAATTGACCTCTTCCAGCAGTGCCTGGAATTCCAACACTCCCTCCAAAAACACATTGGCATTTTTTTCTCCAGCGGCAGAGAGCACTTCGTTTCGATAAAAATCCATCTGCTCATTCCAAACCGCCTCGTAAGAGGCCCTTTGCAGCAAACACTCACGGGAACATTCAAATATTCCGACGAAATCCCCGGCCGGCAGATAGTAGTTCTCCAGCAGCGCCGCACAGGAAGGATAACTGCCAGATTTGCGGATTTTCTCCACATATTCCAGCATTTTCATGTTGTACAGTCCGCTGGTATCCGACACGGCAGCGGCCACATATTCCACCTCATAGGGCGCGGGATCGAAAACATCCCGCTTAGCATAGCTGTCCAGGGCAGACATCAGCTCCTCCATGCTTGTGGCCCGCAGCATGGAGGATTCCCACTGAACCCGCTGCCGAAGCGCCATCAAGCCGCCGAAAGCCGCCAGATAGACCAAAAACACCGCGCATACCGCCATACTGCTCAGCTTCGCCACTCCTATCCGCAGGGGTTCGCCGTAAAGCGCCACCGGCAGGAGAAGCAACACAAAAGCAACACATTGATAGGCCTGCAAAGAGAAGTTAATCTCCATAAGGCTGTGGCTGTTCACCATTACCCAGCAGGCGGCAAACAGCGCGGCCAGAGCATCCTGCTCTTTTCTCAGACGCTTAATCAATAACCAGAGGCATCCCCCCAGAAATGTCAAAAGGGAGACCGTCCCCAGAAGCCCCTGGTCAGCCATGGTTTGCAGAAGATAGTTATGAACATAACGGGAGGTATAATAGAAAGGCTGAACCGCCGGATAGAGATTATCCGTACTCCCCAATCCATACCCGCACAGCGGCTTCTGACAAAAAATCTTCCAGGCATCTTTTATATACTGCACACGGAGCAGGAAGCTGTTTCCGGAAAACAGCCCCTGGTGCAGCCGGGCGGCAATCCCCTCCGGCAGCAGCTTATAACGCAGGGGCAGTTCTGTCCCGTCAGAAATAACCGCGGAGCGAAGAACACCGTTTCCCTCTTCGCCGTCAAAGCGGAAGAACACCCGCTCCGCATCCTCCGGAACAGTAAAAGTCACATCCTCCGGCGCTCCTCTGTACAATCTTTGCCGGGTATTCATCAGTGCCTCCGCCTCAGACTGGCTATATACATATACCTGACTGAGACCGTCTCCGTCGACTGACAATGAATAAGTCCCCGGTTCCAGGACCGCGGACCGCACCAACGCCCTCCCGCTAAAGGTAAAGGGTCCCGTCACCGTAAGGGCCGCCGCACAAAAGACAGCTATTATCGCGGCAACGCCTCCGCACAGCACCGCAATTCCCTTTTCATGTCCGGCTAAGCGCGAAAGCAGCCGGTCTCCCGCCGCCCAATCCAGCAGGAAAATCACTCCGCCGGAGCCCAACACCAGCAAATTCGGCAGCACCGCCCCAGGCGCAACCATCGGCATAACGGGGACCGCCGCCAGCAGGCACACCCCCGCGGCAGCCACCATCAGCAAAAAGAGCCGCAGCCGCCGGCCTTTTCCCACTGCGGCAAGCCATACCACCAGCGACAGCCCAAAGCACAAAATCGCGCCGCGGCTGACGGAGAGCAGAACCCCCACCGCCGACGCGCTTACCAGCACACAGGCCAGGAGCCGCTCCCACCACTTCTCTCCGGTCTGCGCCAGATACAGGGATATCATGGTCCCCAGAGCCAGAATACTGGCGGAGACATTGGCGTCGTTATAAATGCCGTTGACACGGCCCGCTATGTCTCGAATTTCGCCGACATAGGCCGTCCCAGACTCAAAAAGATCCATAATACTGAGAAAGGCCTCATACAGCGGCCCCCCGCAGGCTGAACTGGTACAGAGCAGACTCACCACCGCGCAAACCCCCGCAATGCCCCACAGCACCCCCCGGACATGCCTCTTTTCCAGACGGAAAAGCACCAGAGCCGCCACCGCAAAGGCCGCCAATCCCCCCCGGAAATCCCGGACCGCCGAGCTGCCGAAGGGCGAATAGACAGCGGCCGCGCCATACAGCGCCATAAAAGCCAAAAAGGCGATCACGGAGACACAGAACCGCTCCCCGGCCAGCCGCCAGGGCGTGCGTCCAACACACAGCGCCAGGGCAATGAAGGCAAACCATACGGAGGCCTGTTCCGTCCACAGGTGCATGGCAAAAAACAGAAATATGGAAAAGAGGACAACTGTCAGCATGTCCCAGCGGGGACCGGACAGCGCCGCGGCAGATCTTTTTCGTTTCAAGGCAAGCTCCTCCTGCAATTGATGTTATGATTATATATCAACTTGCGGCGCTTTTCAAGCCCCCGGAAAACGGCGCGCCGGAATTCTCTTATGTTACGCCTGCGCACAAATTTTATTATATTTCGTACCGCCGCGGGCACGCCGGCGTACAACTTTTCCCACCGCGGCCCCCTTCATGAAGCCACTTTCATTTAAGGAGGACGCGCCATGACACAGACACCCAACTACAAGCTGACCCAATGGGCCAAAACCGACCGTATCCAGATGGAGCCCTTTAATCAGGACAACGCCAAAATTGACGCCGCCCTGAAAGCCCACGACACCGCCATTGCCGCCAAGGCCGCCCAGTCTGCCCTGACCAAAGAGACTTCCGCCCGGACCAAGGCCATTTCCGCCCTGAATACCGCCATAGCAAAGCTGGGAAACTGCCAGCTCTACACCACCACCTACGTGGGAACCGGCACGCTGAGCGCGGAGCAGCCCAAGGTGCTCACCTTTCCCAAAGCACCCAAGCTGGTCTATGTGGCCGCGCCCCGGACCTACCATCTCATCGCCGCGCCCGGCGTGACATACTACGAAGGGGGGACCGTATATGAACGGTACGACATCGCCTGGTCCGGAAAGACAATGTCCTGGTCCGGCGGGCGCACGGCGGCCGAGGGAATGAACGCCCAGGGCGTCACCTACCAGGTCGTGGCCCTGCTGGACGCGGGAACGTAAAAAAGAGACCCCAGGCCGAAGCCTGGGGTCTTCTTTGTGTCACTCAAACACGAAGGGGGAAGGGGTTACTTATTTCTGAGCAACCATGCTGGTGAAGCCCTCGCAGCTCAGGCGGTAAGTGCGGCTCACGGTATACCGACCCATCCAGGGGCTGGTATAGACGTTAGTGTAACCACCAACAACACCAGAACCACCGACCTGAGTCCAGCGGTCGATCTCGGCCCACCGGCCGCTCTCGGTCAGCTGCTCCAGGACAACCGTGTAGGTAGTGCCGCTCGCAGCGTTGGTCAGCTCATAGGTGATAATGCCGTTGCTATTGTCCCAGCCGTAAGCGGTCAGGGTCCGGGCGTCAATGCCGGTCAGACGGCCGCCAGGAGTCTGAGTACCACGACGGACCTCGTTGTAGCTAGTGATGACAACCCAGGCGGCGGTGCCGTTGCTGTTCAGAGCAGCCACGATCTCGCCCTCAAACTCGCCGGTGCTGGGATTCATAGCCACGTTGTTGACAGCGCCCTTGACGGTGCTGTACTCGGTGGTCTCCCAATCGCCGTTCTCCCACTGGATGAGGACAGCCTTGGCGTCAGAGGCCAGAGCCAGGCCCTCATCGTGCTGGTCGTTGGTGGTGTACAGGGTATGGCCCACCAGCTTCAGCTGATTGGGAGCGGAGTCATAGTGGTTGTTCGTGCTGGCGTCCATCTTCCAGGTCTTGCCGACGCCGACCATGTAGGCGTTCACGCCGCCGACACGGTAAGCCTTGGCATCGCTGGTGGCGATGGAATCAGTAGCGAGATAAGAGCCGGGGGCGTAGGTATCCACCTTAGTGGTGATACTGGTGGCGCCGCCGAAGCCGTCATCGCCAGGGGTCTGGTTCTTATCGCCGAAGTAGCTGTAGATGTCCTTTTCCTCAACGGAACGGATGCTGGTGACATACTCGTCAGCATCAAAGCGCAGCTCAACCAGGCCGTCTCTGGCGTTCCAGTTACCGAGGCTGGGAGTGATGGTGCCGCCGCTGCGGGCGACGAAATCGCCGATGGCCTCATGGGTGTCGTCAGACTCAGCGCGCAGGGTGTTCAGAGAAGCGCGGCTGGTGTCCTTCACAGTCAGGGTCTGCACGGTGCCATTCAGGATGGCATCGAACTCCCAGTAATAGTTGCCGTTCTCAAGGCGCTCGCTCTTGGGGCCGCTGGTGACATAGGCAATGGTGCCGGTGCCGCCGTCGCCCTCGCCGTCGATAACCGCGCCAACGATGTAGTTGTCGCTGTTATAGACGATGTAGACCTGAGCCTCTTCCAGGGGAGAGGTGTACTCGATCTCGATCTCGGAGTTCTGCACGCCGGTGTACATGCCGGTGACCTCGGTGATAGCCAGAGCCTTCTGGCCCACGGGACGGTTCGTGGTGGTATCAACCTCGTCGGTGTCAACGGTCAGGAACACGGAGTCATCGTTGCCGTACACACGCTCGCTGCTGGTAACACCATAAGCGGCCGGATTGCTGTACAGACCAGTGGGGCCAGAGGGCGGGCCTGCCGTCCAACCAAGATCCTTGTAAGGCTCATCGGTTTTTCTCAGGACGTTGTCGTCAACGTACAGGTTGTCGGTCTTGATGGTCGTCTCAGCGGTGTACTTGTGGACAACCATGCGGGTGGCGGGCTTCAGGGTGTACACGCCGTCGGCATTGGTGGTGTAAGTGAACCAGCGGTTCAGCGCATACATGCCGTCGTCGCTGGCGCTCACCTGCAGATCGGAATCCCATTTCAGGAAGTACTCGGGGTGCTTACCGGTGTCAATGCCGCCATAAAGGGGGTTGACATCCTCAATGTTGTCATTGGTGGCGCTCACGTTGACCTTGATGGTCTTCATGGTGCCGTCCAGGAAGATACCGGCAGCGTCGGCGGTCTTGATGGACAGGTTGCTGGTGGGACGGTCGAAGCCAGTGATGAACACATAGTTCTTGGTGCCCTCGAACAGGTCAACGCCGATGAAGTAGCCGTACTCGTCCAGGTACACATTGTACTTGGAGTCGGTCAGCAGGTTCTCCTCGTAGTCGCCCAGGACAGCAGTGTCATAATAGGCGTTCTCGTTGTCCTTGTACTCGGTGCCGCCAACGGTCAGCTTGGTGACATTGCCACCCTGGCCGCTGCTGCTGGCAGAGAACTTGGTAACAGTGCTCTCATCCAGGATCTCGGGGGTAACCAGCTCCACGATGTTGCCATCAGCGGCGCGGGTGCCGGGATTGTGCTTATAGGTGATCTTGGCCAGATACCAGTCGTCTTCCTGCACATCCACGACGCCGGCGAAATCGTCAACGTCAACAGTCTTGCTGAAGGTGACGCCGTGATACTTGCTGTGGACGTCGAAGGAGGCGTCCTCGCGCTTCTCGTTGTAATCGCCGGTGGCCTGAACCAGCCAGGTGCTGATGGAGGTCACGGTGATCTCCTCGTGATCCTTATCCAGGAAGACCTGGGTCAGGACGCCGTTGCCGGTGATGCCCACGTCCTTCTGGTTGGCGCGGTTCACGTCGTCAGCAACAACGATGTTGTCGCCGCCGTTGGCAAAGGACTGGGGATTGGAAGCGGTGGGGTTGCTGGTGCCGGGAACCAGACCGTTGGCATAGTAGGTCAGATCGTTGTCCCGCAGATTGGTGCTGCCCAGCAGGTCATACAGGTCGCGGCCGGTCACACCAGAGGTGTAGTCCTCGCCGATCTGCAGAGACCAATCAACGTAAGTGCCGATCTCTTCCTTGTCATACAGCCAGGTGTAGCCGGGGCGCTCGAAATCGTCGCGGCCGCGGCGCTTCTCCAGCTTGCGGAAATACTCCTCCGCGAACTGCATGATGTTATCCTCGCGGATGTTGTTGATCCGGCTCTGCTGAGACTGCCACTCACGGCTCTGAGCGCCGCCAGAGGACAGGGTAACCTCGGTGCCGTTGATGTTGGTGGTCAGCCGCTGACCATACTCCACCAGGTCGGCCTGCAGGGTGTTGAAGGCATACAGGCAGGCCTCTTCGCGGGTCACAGCCTTGAGGCCGTTGAACTCCTCAACCAGGCCGTCGTCCAGGCCGATGCCGAGAGCCTGCTTGGCCACGTTGATGGACCAGTTGGCCCCAACGTAGTTCTCCAGGGTGGCGTCATAGCCCAGGGCGCCCAGCAGCATCTTCATAAATGCATAGCCGGTCAGGGTGTTGCCGGGCCGGAAAGCGCCGTCAGCGTAACCGCTGATGATGCCGCGGCTCTGGCAGTAGGCGATGTAGCCGGCGAACTCGCTGTTGGCGGGCACGTCCCGGTAGGGAGCGGTATCCGCGTGCAGCTCGGCGGCGGTGGTGGGACCCAGGATCAGGTTGCAGATGATCTTCGCAGCAGCCTGACGGGTCAGGGTGTTGGCGGGCTTGAACTCGCTGTCGGCATAGCCGTCGACGATACCCACCTCGGACACCACGGCAACGGCTTCATCATAGGTGATCTTGTCGTTGTCCGCGAAGTCCTTGGCGCCGGCGGAAACGGTCACGAGAGACATGACCATAACCAGGGCCAGCACCATAGAAAGGAACTTCTTCATGGTGGATCTTCCTCCTTTTTTATTTACCGTTCGTCCCCGGAGGGGGCGGCCGGCATTGAAGTTCTTGAACGCCCTCGGAGGATCTCCCTTCACACGGTATACATACCGCGGCTAGCCTGAGCTGTATCTATACCGGGCTGCCGGGGGGTCTCCCTCGTTCGTTCAGTTTGCATGATAACAGACGAAAACCCAAAATGCAATAGATTTTATTCGCTTGTAATGTAACTGTAACATTACTGGAAAAGGTGGTATTTTCAATTCCAGCCCTTGGAATTCCCGCTTTTTTGTTCAAAAAAATCAGATATGATATGTTTACTTCCGCAGTCCGGCCACATCTCTCCCGTTTTCCAATCATAGCACGGCGGGCCGGAAGAATCGATGGATATATACTATATATAATAGAATTGTAACATATCGGAGCGGTGCGCAAAGCCGGCCGGGTCTCCATGAGACCCGGCCGGCGGAAACAGTTGCGCCGCGCTGTCAAGTATGTTACAATTACACCGCAAATCAGAAAACCATATTGAGGCAACAGGAGTGTGAAAGCAGGTGGGAGCTGTTTGAAAACGGTTTTGATGACATTTTTTATGGCGATGCTGCCGGTGGTGGAGCTGCGGGGAGCCATCCCCTTCGGCGTAGCCGCCGGACTGCATCCTCTGACGGCTATGGGCGCGGCTGTGCTGGGCAATCTGTTTCCCGTGCCCCTTATTCTGCTTCTGCTCCGGTACGCCTTTCGCTGGCTCCGCCGCTTCCCCCGGCTGGGCGCACTGATTGACCGTCTGGAGCGCCGGGCGCATCTGAAAGGCCGCAAGGTGCGCAAATACCGAACCCTGGGTCTGATCCTGCTGGTGGCGGTTCCCCTGCCGGGCACCGGCGCCTGGACCGGGGCTCTGGTCGCAGACGTGCTGGACATCCGGATGCGGACGGCGCTGCCGGCCATCGTCCTTGGCGTAGTGGCCGCCGGCGCGTTTGTAACAGCGATGACCTGCGGTGTGGCGGGAATGCTGGGATAGCGTTTTGATATAACCGGGCAGACGCGCTTCTGCCCGGTTTTTCCTCCCCCTGCGCCGGAAGAGCGCCGCTGCCGCCACAAGGCGCGCCCCATGAATGTAAATACTCATTCCGCCCCCTGCAATTCCAGAACCTCCACCGCCTCCTGCCCGGCAGCGGTGAGGGCCGCGCTGCCGCGGAGGGGATACTCCCCATAGGCGGCGTAGTCGAAATTCCTCAGGGGCAGATCGTAGTCCAGGCTCACCAGCCCCTTCAATTGCAGCCACGACAGGGCCTCGCTGTACTCCGCCGGGGTGTAGTCCGCCTCCTCCAGGCAGACCGGCGTCTCGCCGTCGTACCGGCGGGCCACCGGCAAAAAGGCCACCTCTCCCAGCCGCAGCAGCAGCGCTGCCTCCGGCGGCGTCAGCACGATCTCCCGGCGGCAGCCGCCTCCGCATCCGCCGCATTTTTCGCAATTTGATGTTCCGCAGCCCAAATTCACTCCTCCTCCATATGTATTCCAGCTTGCTCCGCCGGGCGTTTTTTATTCCGAATTATATCACACGGCCCAGTCTGCCGCAAGCAGCGGAAATTCCTCTTGAAAAACATGGTTCCATCGGGTATGATGGAGAAAAATTTCAAGGAGGGCGCCGCATGCGGATCAGACAGGAGTGCGAAGCAGATTATCCGGAGATCTGCCGGCTGGTTAAAGACGCCTTTGCCGGCGCCGAGCACGCCGACGGCAGCGAACAGGATCTGGTGGAGGCCCTGCGGAAGGGAGCGGCCTATCTGCCGGAGCTGGCCCTTGTGGCGGAGGTAAACGGTATCCTGGCCGGCCACATTATGCTGACCCGGGCGGCTGTGGGCGGCGACCCCGTTCTGGCGCTGGCCCCTCTCTCTGTAAGGCCGGAGTTTCAGCGGCAGGGGGTGGGCGCCGCCCTGATGGAGGAGGCCCACAGGCGGGCCGCAGCCTTGGGAGCCGCCTATATCCTGGTTTTGGGAAGCGAACACTATTATCCCCGGGCGGGCTACCGCCCGGCGGAAGAGTTCGGCGTCACTGTCCCGGAGGGGATTCCCTCCGCCAATTTCATGGTGCTAAAGCTCCGGGAGGACGCGGAGCCGCTCAATGGCGCGGTGAACTACGCGCCGGAGTTCGGATTGTGATTTGACAGACGCCCCCAGCCGTGGTAATCTCTCTTTATCCGAACCTTGACCCCAGACAACAAAAGGAGTGTGACCCCCCCTATGGTCTCAGAAACCATGTACGCCCTTGGCTCCAAGCGGTCCTGCATCCGGGAGCTCTTTGAATACGGCCTGAAACAGGCAAAAATCGTGGGTAAGGAAAACGTCTACGACTTCTCCATCGGCAATCCCTCCATCCCCTCCCCTCCGGAGGTGAATGAGGCCTTCATCTCCATCGTTCGGGACCGGGACAGCCTGTCCGTTCACGGCTATACCACCGCCGGAGGCAGCGACGAGGCCCGCGCCGCCGTGGCGGCGGACCTGAACGCCCGCTATGACGCCCACATCAAGCCCCAGAACCTCTTTTTCACCTGCGGCGCGGCTCCGGCGCTGATTGCCGCCATCCGGGCCCTGGCCGTTGAGGGGGCTGAGATCATGGCCATCGCCCCCTACTTCGCCGAGTACCGCCCCTTTGTGGAGGCCAACGGCCCCAAATTTGTGGTGGTGCCCGCCGACCGGGACGCTTTCCAGATCCGCTTTGACGAGCTGGAAGCCCGCATCACCTCCCATACCCAGGGTATCATCGTCAACTCCCCCTGCAACCCCTCCGGCGTGGTCTACACCCGGGAGACGCTGGAGCGCCTGGGGGAGATTCTTACCCGCAAGTCTCAGGAGTACGGCCACCCCATCTACATCCTGGCGGACGAGCCCTACAGGGAGCTGAGCTACGACGGCGCGGAGCCGCCCTTCATCCCCAACATCTACCCCAACACCATTGTCTGCTACTCTTACTCCAAGTCCCTCTCTCTTCCGGGGGAGCGCATCGGCTACGTCTGCGTCCCGGACCGGGCGGAGGACAGTCCGCGGGTCTACGCCGCCGTGGCCGGAGCGGCCCGGGTGCTGGGCCATGTCTGCGCCCCCTCCCTCCAGCAGCTGGTGGTGGCAAAATGCGCCGCGGTGCGTCCAGACCTCAACGCCTACGACCGCAACCGAACTGCCCTCTACGAGGCCCTGACGGAATACGGCTATCACTGCGCCAAACCCACGGGGGCCTTCTACATGTTCGTCCAGGCCCCTGGTGGGGACGCCCAGGCCTTCTCCGACCGGGCCAAGGAGAAAAATCTGCTGGTGGTCCCCGGCGGCGACTTCGGCTGCCCGGACTACTTCCGGGTCAGCACCTGTGTGGACTACGACATGATCCAGCGGAGCCTGCCGGTGTTCAGGGAGCTGATTGAGACCGCGTGACACACCGGCGGTCCCCCAATCACAGCGGACAATTGGGAGGCGGGCCGCCGAGGACGGCGGCCTCGTGTCCGTAATTTTGCAAACCGCTATTAAAGCGCGGGAGATGGTCTGCCATCTCCCGCGCTTTTCTGCGGCGGGACCGCTTCCCATCAGTCCCGACCGCCCCGTTATTTACAGTGATGGCACCCGCCGCAGCTGCCGCAGTCGCCATTGCAGTGCCCGCCCGCCTTGTGGGACTTCCACAGAGAGCGGACCGCAAGTCCCACAACAACTGCCAGCGCCAGTAGTGCGACGCCGTTGCCTATCAGTGCGTTCATCACAGCCTCCTTAGGACCGCATGGCGGCTACAGAGGTCAGGCGGTAACCATCGCTCTCCCCCCGATAGCCCTTGCGGAACAGCAGATAGAGGATACCCGCCAGCAGAACCACCGCCGCAGCGGTGCCTAGGCCGAGGCTGGCCTCGCCGGTAAACAGGCCGCCGATTTGGAACACGATCAGGGAGATCACATAGGCGAAGCCGCACATATAGCCGATGGCTCCGCAGGTCCATTTGGCATTGTTCATCTCCCGCTTGATGGCGCCCATGGCGGCAAAGCAGGGAGCACAGAGGAGGTTAAAAATCATGAAGCTGTAAGCGGACATCACGCCGAATTCTGCGCCAATGGCGGCATAGATATCGGAGGCGTCCTCCAGCAAGTCCGCCTCACCGGCGTAGTGGTAGGCCACACCGAAGAAGTTGACGACCTCTTCCTTGGCAATCAGGCCGGTGAAGGTGGCGGTGGTAGCTTTCCAGGCCATGTCACCCACCCAGCCCAGAGGTGCGAAGATGATGGCGATGGCGCCGCCGATGGAGGCCAGCAGGGAGTCGTTGTTGTCCTCCACAGCCTGGAATACGCCGTCCACAACGCCATAGCCCTGGAGGAGCCAGAGGACAATGGAGCTCAGCAGAATAATGGTACCGGCCCGCTTGATGAAGCTCCAGCCACGCTCCCAGGTAGCCCGCAGGACGTTGCTCATAGATGGGGCGTGATAGGCGGGCAGCTCCATGACAAAGGGGGCAGGCTCGCCTGCAAAGGCTTTGAATTTCTTCAGCATGATGCCGGAGATCACCACGGCGGCGATGCCGATAAAAAATGCAGACACAGCAACCAGCGCGGACCCGCCGAACACCGCGCCGGCGAAGAGGCCGATAATAGGCATCTTGGCCCCGCAGGGGATGAAGCCGGTGGTCATGATGGTCATCTTCCGGTCCCGGTCCTGCTCAATGGTCCGGGAGGCCATGATGCCGGGGACGCCGCAGCCCGTGGCCACCAGCATGGGGATAAAGCTCTTGCCGGAGAGGCCGAAGCGGCGGAAGATCCGGTCCATGATGAAGGCGACACGGGCCATGTAGCCCACATCCTCCAAAACGGCCAGCAGGAAGAACAGCACCAGCATCTGGGGCACAAAGCCCAGCACCGCGCCCACGCCGGCCACAATGCCGTCTTGGATCAATCCGTAGAGCCAGCCGTCCCCGGCCACATGCAGCGCACCCAGGATGGTGTCAAACAGGCCGGGAACCCACTCGCCAAACAGTACGTCGTTGGCCCAGTCGGTACCCATAGTGCCGATGGAGATGGCCCAGCCCCCCATGGCAATGGCGTAAATGCAGAACATGACCACCGCGAAGATGGGCAAAGCCAGAATACGGTTGGTGACGATCTGGTCAATCTTGTCGGAGGCCGAGAGGCTGTGCCTGGCGGCCCTTTTCTTCACCGCCCTGGTGACCACGGAGTTGATGTACGCATAGCGCTGGTTGGTGATGATGGATTCCGCATCATCGTCCAGTTCGGTTTCGCAGTCCACAATGTGCTGTTCCAGGTGGGCTCTCAGTTCGCCGTTTAGGGCCAGCTCCTCCAGAACCTTTTCGTCCCGTTCAAAGATCTTGATGGCGTACCAGCGGAGATACCGCTCATCCACCAGGCCGGAAATGGACTCCTCAATATGGGCAATGGCGTGTTCCACGCTGCCGGTGAACACATGGGGCAGCTCGCGGGTTCTCACAGCCTGAGCGGCCTGGACGGCGGCCTCTGCGGCCTCCTGGCTGCCCACCTTTTTCAGGGCGCTCATCTCCACCACGGTGCAGCCCAGCGCCTGGCTCAGCTTCTGAAGGTCGATCTCGTCGCCGTTTTTTCGCACCAGGTCGATCATGTTCACCGCCACAGTCACCGGCAGCCCCAGCTCAATGAGCTGGGTGGTGAGGTACAGGTTCCGCTCGATATTGGTGCCGTCCACAATGTTCAAAATGGCGTTGGGCTTCTCATTTACCAGATATCCCCGGGCGACCACCTCTTCCAGGGTGTAGGGGGACAGGGAGTAAATGCCGGGCAAGTCCTGAATAACCACGTCCCTGTGGCCCTTGAGCTTGCCCTCTTTTTTTTCTACAGTCACGCCAGGCCAGTTGCCCACGTATTGGCTGGATCCGGTCAGATCGTTGAACAACGTAGTCTTGCCGCAGTTCGGATTGCCGGCCAGCGCAATTTTGATATCCATTTCACATTCTCCTCTCAAAGTTATTCTAAACTAACTGCGCCCCGAAAAACCAGCGCCCGTGGGCGCAAAGAAAAGGCCATGAAAAGGCCATGAAAAGGCTGTGGTTTTCCGGTTGATTTGCCGAAGACAAATGAAAGATTTTCCATGATTCCGGCCGCCGAGCGGCAGGCCTCCAAATGGCAGCGCCGTTTAAAAACCGAGATATCAGACCGGCTGTCTGGGAAGACCGCAGGCCTTTTTGACGGTCCGCCGGAACAAAGCCCCCTCAGGAAACCTCAATCATAGAGGCGTCCCCTTTGCGGACACTGAGCTCGTATCCCCGGACATTCAGCTCCATGGGATCCCCCAAAGGGGCTACCTTCCGTATGTGGAGCTCTACGCCCTTGGTAATTCCCATATCCATGATCCGGCGCTTCACCGGACCCTCGCCGTGGAGCTTCACCACAGTGACGGTCTCACCCACCCTGGCGTCTTTTAATGTTTTCATGCTGCTTTCCTCCTGTCCTCATATCATAATGCGGTTTGCCATGGTGCGGTCCAACGCCACACGGCTGTCCTTCACCTGTAAGATTAGATTTCCGGCGATCTCGCTGACCACCGTCACAGCACAGTCCGTCACAAACCCCAGTTCTGCCAGGTACTGGCGGATCTCGTCCTTCCCGGTGATTTTCCGAATGGTCACAGTCTCGCCTGGCTTTACCATTGACAATGGCACCATAAACACGCTCCCTCCATGTAATTAGTTAAAACTAACCGCTGTCGGAAAAATAAGGGTTAGCTAAATCTAACCCTGTTTTCGTGGAAAGTTTAACACAAAAGTCCTGCATTTGTCAAGAGGCAGAAATCTGGTTTTTGGATTTTGGTTTGTTGTAACAAACTCATGGGCGAAAAATCTGTCCCGCAGGCCTCCGATTTGGAGAACTGCACAGATTCTGGCCGGATCTGGATGGCGCTGCTCACAGGCCGGACGGCTCCGTCCTTTCTTCAATAGATCAGCGGAGCGCCGGAAATCCGGCGCTCCGCTGTTTTCTGGAAAATCAATAGCACTTGCGGTAGATAGCCTCTTCGGCCTCCAGGTCGAAAGGATAATAGGCGTTTGTCATCAGGCGCTGCTGGAGATCGGAAGAGCGTCGTGTAGGGAAAGAGTGTAGATCTCGGTGGT
>NZ_CAJULS010000057.1 GCF_910587525.1 uncultured Oscillibacter sp.
GAGGCGTACTGGGTGGCGCAGGAGCCCAGGCCGTTGAGCCCCAGGGAGAACTCGTAGTTGTCCCCGCCCCCGTTGTCGTACTTGCCGCCGGCGTACAGCTCGCAGAACACCAGCTCCCAGTTGTACCGCTGCTCCTTTTCGTTCCAGTCCACCGGGCAGCCCCGGCCGGCGTCCTCCACCTCCACGCTGTGGTCGGCGTACCGGGTGACCGTGATGGACGTGCCGTGGCCCTCCCGGGCCTCGTCGATGGAGTTGGAGAGAATCTCAAATACCGCGTGCTCGCAGCCGTCCAGGCCGTCGGAGCCGAAGATGACGCCGGGCCGCTTCCGGACCCGGTCCGCGCCCTTGAGGGACGAAATGCTCTCATTGCCGTAATCCTGCTTCTTTACTGCCATATATCCTCCAAAAAAGGGCGTTCTCGCCCTGAAAATACCGATCTACCGTACTATATCACAGTTTTTTTATAAGTTCAAGTATTCCCGGGCCGGAGGCCGCTTTTCCCGCCTTTTCCCGGTGGAGATCACGTTTTTTCGTGAAAATGTTGCTGTGCAGCTCTTTTCATAACAGAGTTGTCACCCGGCAAAATGCCTGCCGCCATTGGGTTTTGCACATTATCCACAGTTTTTTCCACACTGTTATGTCAACCCTGTAATCCCCGAAAAAATCCACAGCTCCCTATGCGCTCAGCATCCCCTTCGGGGAGGCCGGGCCGGTCTCCGCCGGCGGCGTCCCAGCAGCAGACCCGCCGCCCCCGCGAAGAGGGCCAGGTCCGCCAGATTATAGACGTACCGCCCCAGGGGCCCGGGGGCCTTGGGGAAGCGGAGGTAGTCGTACACCCGGCCATACCGCAGCCGCTCCCACAGGTTGGCAAGGCCGCCTCCCAGGACCAGTCCCGCCGCCGCGGGGCTTTTTCCACGCCGGCGAATCACCGCCGCCAGGGCCCCTGCCGAGAGCGCCAGCAGCGTCCGCCGCCCAATGGGCAGGCCAAAGGCCGCGCCCTGATTCCAAAGTTCCGTCAGACGGACCCGGCCGCCCCAGCGGGAGGTCTCCCGGCGGCTGGTGCGGCAGAGATACCACCGGGCCGCCGTACAGGCGGACAGCACGGCGGCGGCAGTACAAACAGCAGTCAACATGGCTTCTCCTCTTTCTCCCCGGCTCTCTGGGCCCGCTCCATGGCGGAGCGCACCGCGCCGGTCCTGGTCTTTTGATTGTTCCTTCCCAGAGCGGCGGCAATCTGCCCCTGGACACGCTCCATCTCCTCGTGGAAACCCGAGGCGGACAGCCGCAGGGCCCCGTGGCCCAGGATAATGAGCTGCTCCGGCCCATCAGAGGTGGCAACCCTCACCCGGTGCTTCCGCCCAATCTCGTAGGTGGCCCGCTCGATATAGGCGTCCGCCGTTTCCGCCTCTTTGGTGTAGACCACGTGGATATTGTGGTACTTCTCCACAGACCCCAGGCCCCCTTTGACCTTGTAAGCGTCAAAGACCACGATGATCCGGCACTTCTGATAGCCCTGGTAGTTGCAGAGGAGGTCGCACAGCTGCTTCCGGGCGGCGTCCAGATTGTCCCAGGCGATGCTCTTCAGCTCATCCCAGGCGAAAATGATGTTGTAGCCGTCCACCAGCAGATACTCCGGCCCCTGGTCCCGCTCCGGAACGGACCGCCGCTCCCCCTGCTCCGCCGCCGGGGCCCGCCTGGGCTCCTTGGGCGGAAGGAAGGCCCGCCGTTTCACCGGGCCGTAGGTCCGCTCAAAGATGGCCTGAAGCTCCCGGTCCTGTTCCACGGTCCCGGCGTAGCCGGACGCCTGCCGGGCGCGGGGGACTTCCTCCGTCCGCTCCTCCGGCAAACCGAACCGGAGGCCGCTGTCCAGGTGGGCGTGGGCGGGCACCTCGCTCCACGGCACCGTGTACCCGCCGCCGTGGGCGCAGAAGACGGAGTCCGGCGTGTTCTCCACATCCCGCTCCGGGTCGTAGTCCATGGCGGCGATCACCGCCTCCGCCCCGGCGCAGGGGCGAAAGCCCCCGGCAGTACACAGCAGCCGCCCCTGTCCCCGGGTGTAGGCCGCCACCTCTCTTGCGTAATCCCGCATGGCCGCCACCGGGGCGGCCCCGGTGAGGATTGCCTCCTCCCCCGCCGTCTCCGGCGGGTCCGTCTCCCCGTTCATCCGCTGGATGTCGCTGATGGCCCGTCCCACCTGGGGGGCGGGCAGCTCCAGTCGGAAATCATACCAGGGCTCCAGCAGCACGCTCTCCGCCTGCATCAGCCCCTGGCGCACCGCCCGGTAGGTGGCCTGGCGGAAATCACCGCCCTCCGTGTGCTTTTCGTGGGCCCGGCCTGTGAGGAGCGTGATCTTCATGTCCGTGATGGGAGAGCCAGTGAGCACGCCCAGGTGCTCCCTCTCCGCCAGGTGGGTCAGAATCAGCCGCTGCCAGTTCAGGTCCAGCACATCTGTGGGGCAGGCGGAGGCGAAAACCAGCCCGCTGCCTGGGGCTCCGGGCTCCAGCAGCAAATGGACCTCCGCATAATGCCGCAGGGGCTCGAAGTGGCCGATGCCCACCACCGGGGCGGCGATGGTCTCCCGGTAGCGGATGGACCCGGCCCCAAAGGAGACCGTCATTCCGAACCGATCCTCCAGCATCCGCTGTAGGATCTCCAGCTGTACCTCGCCCATCAGCTGAATGTGGATCTCCCGCAGGCCCTCGTTCCAGACGATGTGGAGCTGGGGGTCCTCCTCTTCCAGCTGGCGGAGCCTGTCCAGGGCCGTGTGGGGATCGGCGCCGTCCTCCAGGATCACCTGATAGGTCAAAACCGGCTCCAGCACCGGGCCGGTCCAGGCGGTCTCAAAGCCCAGGCCGTCCCCGGGGCGGGTGCGGCTCAGGCCTGTGACCGCCGCCACGGTGCCTGCCGGGGCCTCCTCCACCGGGCGGAACTTCGCCCCGGAGTATATCCGAAGCTGGTCCGCCTTCTCCGCCCATTCCTCCGGCAGGCCGGAACGGCGGTTGGCCAGCATATCCTTCACCCGCAGCGTGCCGCCGGTGACCTTCAAATAGGTGAGCCTTGCGCCCTGGCTGTCCCGGGCAATTTTGAAGACCCGGGCACCGAACTCCGGCGGGTATGCCGGCACCGGGGCGTACCGCTCCAGCCCTGCCAGAAATTCCTCCACGCCCTCCAGCTTCAAGGCGGAGCCGAAGAAACAGGGGAACAGTTTCCTTGACGCGATCATAGCTGTTAAATCCCCATCCGCCAGCGCACCGGCTTCAAGATACCGCTCCAGGGCGGCCTCGTCGCAAACGGCGGCCTCCTCGGCCAAGACCTCCGGCGGTGCGCCGAAGTCCGCACACCCGCTGTCCAGCTTTTCTTTCAGCTCCGCCAGCAGCGCGGTACGGTCCGCCCCGGAGAGGTCCATTTTATTGACAAACAGGAATACCGGAATCTCATACTTCCCCAGCAGCCGCCACAGCGTTCGGGTGTGGGCCTGAACGCCGTCCGCGCCGCTGATGACCAGAATGGCGCAGTCCAGCACCCGCAACACCCGCTCCGCCTCGGCGGAGAAGTCCACGTGGCCCGGAGTGTCCAGCAGGGTGATCTCCACGGTCTCCAGCGGCAGCACCGCCTGCTTGGAGAAGATCGTGATCCCCCGCTGGCGCTCCATGGCGTCCGTATCCAGAAAGGCGTCCCCGTGGTCCACCCGGCCCAAACGGCGAATAGCGCCGCTCCGGTAGAGCAGGGCCTCGGACAGCGTGGTCTTGCCCGCGTCCACATGGGCCAATATACCGACGACCAGCTTTCTCATACCGGCCCTCCTCCTTTGTAAAATGAAGTATAATCGATTTATTATACTATTGATTCCCATGGGGCGCAAGCGGAAAAGCAAAACGGGAAGTGTCCAACCGGGAATTTTATCATCTGCGATTTTGGTTTTGCAACTGCCGCTTTGCAGGGGCGGGGACAGAGCCCCGCCCCTGCATAAAATCTGCGAAGAGGAAACTCCCAGCAGAGCACGGCTGTTCAGGAAGAATGCCGCCGGCCATAACTCCGCCGGTTTTGGGGAAAGCGAGTTGAACAGGATACGCGCCCATGCTACCGTCAGACCGGAGTTGGAGCATGGCAGAATCCCAATGGCGGAAGATGCGGTGGCTTTTCAAAAGCAATATCCAATTGTCCTGCCGGACAAGTACATCCAGCTTCTCTTACACTTTGGCGGCGGCAATTCCACTTCATTGAGCGCTTATCCATAATGGATAAGCGGCGTTTAGCGGCAAAACCCTGAAAATGGAGAGCAAAACCGGAAAAACTGCCGAGAATTTCTGCCAATTGCACAGTGGAAATAGGGCGGAGTTTGTGGTATGGTTGAATACGGTAATATTGGAAAAGAGGTCTTGCTCCATGGTCAAGCTCATCGCCAGCGACATCGACGGCACCCTGCTCTCCTATGGGGAGACAGTCCTGCCTCCCGCCCTCTTCAGCCTGATCCGCCGCCTGCGCTCCGCCGGGGTGCTGTTCTGCCCGGCCTCCGGGCGGCAGTACCACTCCCTGCGGCAGCTGTTCGCCCCTGTGGCGGACGAGGTGTGCTTCCTCTGCGAGAACGGCGCCGTGGTCTTCGGCCCCGGCACGGAGGAGACGGCCCCCGTCCTCTCCAAGACCCCCATGCCCCGGGAGGAGGCCCTGACCCTGATCCGGGACATTCACGCTCTGCCGGAGTCCTATGCCCTGATCTCCGGCCAGAATATCTCCTATCTCTGGCGCTGGCCGGAAAAGCTGGTCCGGGACTTCCGGGGCTGGACCGGCAATCAGGTCCGGACCATAGACCGGCTCCAGGACATCGGGGAGGACATCATCAAGATTGCCGCCTGCTGTCCCAGCCCCGCCGCGGCGGCAAAGGCCCTGGGCCCGCAGTGGGAAAGCCGGTTCCACATGGCAGAGGCCGGTCCCATCTGGCTGGACTTCACCCTCTCTGACAAGGGCACGGGCCTGCGGGGGCTGTGCCGGTCCCTGGGCGCGGAAACAGCAGATGTCATGGCCTTCGGCGACAACTGGAACGACGTGCCCATGCTGGAGGCCGCCGGGGTCCCCTGGCTGATGGCCTCTGCCGCCCCCGCCCTCCGGGAGCGTTTTCCCCGGCAGTGCGCCAGCGTGGTCACTGTGCTGGAGGAACTTCTCTCGGAGTTGGGCGCGTGAGGCTGGAATGAATTTCCAGCCTCCGTTTGTAAAATTGCGGAATTTATGGTATGATGAATTTTATAAACAAACGAGAAAAGGAAGTCTGAACCACCGTGGATTCTTTCAAGAGCAAGCTGACGGAAAACAGCTATTTCCGCCAGGAGGAGCTGACCTTCGCCGACTGTGACCGGAACAAAAACGCCCGGATCTCCGCCCTGCTGCGCAAGGCGGCCAACTACGCCGGCTACGACTACGACGCCCGGGGACTGACCCACGAGAAGCTGCTGGAGATGCGGGAGGCGTTTCTCCTCTCCCGCCTGGCGGTGAAGATCCGCCGCTGCCCCAGGGCCCGGGAGGTGCTGGACATCACCACCTGGGAAAACGGTGTCAAGGGGGCCCATATGCAGCGGGTGTACGAGATGGCGGACCAGGAGGGGCGGCTGTGCGTCTCCATCCGCAGCGACTGGATTCTGGTGGACCCGGTGACACGGAAAATTCTGCGCCCCGGCTCCTTCACCGCAAAACCCCTGACGGTCTGCCCCAAGGAGATCGACTGCCCGGAACCCCGGAAGATTGTCCTGCCCCGGGAGGGTGCGGAGGAACTGGGCGTGCGGCGCATCCGCTGGTCCGACCTGGACGGCAACGGCCACGTATACAGCGCCAACTACGGGGACATCGTGTGGGACTGCCTGCCGGAAGACCTCCAGGAGCGCATTCCCCGGGAATTCTACATCAATTACAGCAAAGAGGCCACCCTGGGAGAGGATCTGCGGCTCCTGGGCCTGCGCGGGGGAGAGACCTACCGCGTGGAGGGCCTGGGCCCCGAGGGGGCCTGCTTTACGGCTCTTTGCGTGTTTTAACCCATATAAAAAAGAGGAGCGGCCCGGCAGAACCGGGCCGCCCTTTTGAGCGTCATGCAAATTTCGGCACCCACACGCCTCCGGACTGCAGGGGCAGCTCCAGGGAGGGGCCCTCCAGGTAGCGGACCTGCTCCGGCCGCCACAGGGCCAGGAATTCCTCCACGCCGCCCACATTGGGCAGGCCATAGGGTGCGTGGCGGTAGTGCATGGGGACGATCCACCTGGGGGCCAGGGCCTCGCAGACCCGCTTCGCCCCGGCGGCGTCCACGGTGTAGGTGCCGCCCACGGGAACCATCACCAGATCCACAGGGCCGATGGCCTCAATCTGCTCCGGGGAGAGCTGGTGTCCCAGGTCCCCCAGGTGGGCCGCGGACACACCGCCGGCGGAGAAGACCCGAATGGTGTTCTCCCCCCGTACCGCGCCGCCCTGATCGTCGTGGAATGCGGGGACCTCCCGGACAGCGAAGGGGCTCTCCCGGGCTGGCAGCCGCTCCACCCGGTCCGCAGCGTTGTGGTCGAAGTGCTGGTGGCTGCAAAAGACCTGGTGCGCGGCGGCACACAGGGGCGGGTAGCCCTCCACGCCGGTGTAGGGGTCCAGCAGAATGGTATAGCCCTCCTGCTCCAGCAAAAAGCAGGCATGGCCCAGCCAGGTGAGCTTCATGGCAAGTCCTCCTTGTAAATCAATTGAGAGAGGCGGGTACTCCGCCTCTCTCAATTTTATCAGGTTTTCGGAGAATTGTCATCCGCTTTTTTCTGCCCGGACACGGTGAAGCCACGCTTCCGCCGCCGCAGAACGGCAGTCACGGCGGCGACGATCACCGCCAGCGCCAGCAGCCACATCCAGATATACGCCAGGCCCACCGCCAGGTTCTCCATGCCGGCGGCAAAGGCCGCCCAGCCGGCGGTGAAGGCGGAGCCCATCCGGGCGCCGAAGCTGTTTGGGGCCTCCTCCACGTCGGAGAGCTTGTAGACCTCCTGGAGATTGACGCTGACGGTGGCGTAGTCCACCAAGGCGTCGTAATGGCGCAGTGTGCCGGAGAGGCTCTCGATCTGGTACTCCGTCTCGGAAATGGCGGACTCGATGGTGATAATGTCCTCCATGGCCTCCGCCCGGCTGAGGAGCTCCTGGAGCCGCTCCAGCTTGATCTGCTGGGTTTTCAGCCGGCCCGCCGTGTCGTAGTAGGCCTCCGTCACGTTCTCCGCGCTCTCGGAGCGCCAGGTCAGGTTGCACAGCGCCCCGGCCCGGGAGAGAAACTCGTCATAATTCTTCGCGGGAACGCGAACGGTGTAGTCCGCCCAGCGGTAGCCGCTGCCGCCGGTACGCAGGGAGCTGTTCTCATAGTAGCCCCCCATCTCCTTCGTCAGGCGGCCCAGGCCCTCCACGGCCTCGTCAAAGGCGGTGGTCTCCATCTCCAGATTGGCGGTGCGGATCATCTTGGCGTCCCGCAGGACGTCCTCCTCCGCCCCGCCCACGGGGGCGGACTCCGCTGTAAAACCGTACTCCGACGCCTGCGGCTCCTCCATGTCTGCGGGGGGGGCGTCCGCCAAAGCGGCGGAACCTCCGCCGGCATAGCTGTTGCTCACGTCGCTGCCGCCGCCGCAGGCGGCCAGCAGGGCCAGGATCACCGCCAGGGACAAGAGAACTGCTCCAATGCGCTTTTTCATGCTGTGGACCTCCTTCAACTTCTTCTCTCCGCTCTTCCCAACGAAGCTCTTACCTATATAGACGGAAACAAATCCAAAAAGTTCCGGAATTCCGGGAACTTTCTCATGATAGATTCCTCCAGCTCCCCGCTAACTGAGAATCTCCCCCAGCGCCTGGAGCAGATACCGGTTGTTCTCATGGGTCGATACCGCGATCCGGTGGTACAGGCTGTCCAAAGAGTAAAACTCCGAGCAGTCCCTGACTTTGATGCCATACCGCTTCAACTTATCGGCAAGCAGAGGGAAGGCGCAATGAAAGAGCAGAAAATTAGTCCTTGAGGGATAGACCTTTAACGGAAGCCCTGCCAGCCCGGTCATCAGAAACTCCCGCTCCTCCACGACCAGCCGATACGTCGACGGCAGATACTCCTCGCTTTTCAGCGCCCCGATCCCCGCCGCCTGGGCAGGCCCGGACACGCCGTAGCTCTGTCCGTGGCGGGCAATCGCCCGCAGCATTTCCGGATCTCCGCACACGCAAAAGCCCAGGCGGAATCCCGCCAGAGCGTATATCTTGGTAAACGCGTCAATGACAATCAGATTGCCGTACTCCTCCACAAGCGCCTTTGCCGAGCAGCTTCTCCACTCTGGCACAAATTCCATAAAGCACTCATCCGCCACCACCGTAACACGTCTCTCCCTGGCCCTGTCCAATATTTTCCGTAGTATTGGCAGAGGACACATGGCGCCTGTGGGGTTGTTGGGATTGCAGAGAAATACCATATCCAATCCGCCGGTGATGAGGTCCGGCAAATCCTCTGGAAACGCGAAACCGCGCGCCTCCGGCAAAACACCGTGGACAATCTGACAAGAAACCGTCCGCAGCGCCCTTTCATACTCCTCAAAGGCCGGCTCTATAATCAGAGCTCTCCGAGGCTGAAACGCACAGACAATACGGTAAAGCAGATCGTCAGCGCCGTTCCCGAAGAAAAAACGCTCTTTCGGAAGCAGATATTTGCCGGACAAAAGCGTCCCCAGGGCTCCGCAGGACGGGTCCGGGTAATTTCTGCACTGCTCCAGGCTGGCTGCCACATGCGGAATGACCCCCTCCGGCAGCCCCAGCGGATTGATGTTCACCGAAAAATCATACGTATACTTTTCCATCGGGTTCTCCTTCATCCGTTCCGTCATCTCCCGGGCTTTCGATTTCATTATACCGCCGGAACACCCGCTATTCAATTCTTTTTATGGCGGCGGTGTTTTTTACAGATCCTTTTCCCGCGGCGCTTGCCTTTTTCCCAAAAAGACGGTAAAATGGACCCATCAATTTCCGCTTTGGAGGGAGAACCACTATGACCTATCAGGAAGTCCTGGCGGCCAGCCGCACCTGCATGGGGCCCTACTGTAAATCCTGCCCCGTCTGCAACGGCCTGGCCTGCAAAAACACCATGCCCGGTCCCGGGGCCAAGGGCCTGGGCACCGGCGCCATCCGCAACTACCAGAAGTGGCAGGAGCTTTGCGTCAACATGGACACCATCTGCGAAAACGCGCCCGTGGACACCAGCTGTGAGCTGTTCGGGCGCAGGCTGACCCTGCCCGTGTTCGCGGCCCCCGTGGGGGCGGTGACCCTGCACTACGGCGACAAGTACAACGACCTGGAGTACAATGAGATTCTGGTCCCCGCCTGCGCGGCGGCGGGCATTGCCGCCTTCACCGGCGACGGGCAGAACCACGACGTCATGCGCGCCGCGGCGGAGGTGCTGGCAAAGAGCGGCGGCTGCGGCGTACCCACCGTCAAGCCCTGGAACATGGAGCTGGTGAAAGAGAAGCTGGAGCTTGTGAAGGCGGCGAACCCCATTGCCGTCGCCATGGACATCGACGCGGCGGGCCTGCCCTTCCTGCAGAACATGGAGCCCCCCGCCGGCCGGAAGACCGTGGAGGAGCTGCGGCAGATCGCCGCCTGGGCGGAGCGGCCCTTCATCCTCAAGGGCATTATGACCGTAGCCGGGGCGAAAAAAGCGTTGGAGGCCGGAGCCAGCGCCATCGTGGTGTCCAACCACGGCGGCCGGGTGCTGGACCAGTGCCCCGCCACCGCCGAGGTCCTGCCCGCCATTGCGGACGCCGTCGGCGGCAGGATGACCGTCCTGGTGGACGGCGGCATCCGCTCCGGCATGGATGTGTTCAAGGCCCTGGCCCTGGGAGCCGACGGCGTGCTGATCTGCCGCCCCTTCGTGAACATGGTCTACGGCGGCGGCGCGGAGGGTGTAAAGCTCTATGTGGACAAGCTCCGCGCGGAGCTGGCGGACGCCATGTCCATGTGCGGGGCCCGCAAGCTGGCGGACATCAACCGCTCCATGCTCTTTGGTTATTGAGGATCATACATCAAAAAGAAGGGGGAGGCCGGCGCCTCCCCCTTCTTTTTGATGTCTCAGACCAGGCGGACAATCTGCGCCCCCAGGCCCGCCGCGTCCGCTTCGTCGTGGGTCACCAGCAGGACGGGCCGCCGTCCCCTGCGGTGGAGGATACAGTTCCAAGCCCGCTGCCGCGTCTCGCCGTCCAATCCGGCAAAGGGCTCGTCCAGGGCCAAGGCGTCGCTCCGCGCCAGCAGGGCCCGGGCCAGAGCCAGCCGCCGCCGCATGCCGCCTGAAAACGCCCGGACGGGTTTGCCGTTCACATCTCCAAGACCCAGCTCCGCCAGCATGGCGGCGGCCTGGACGCTATCGTAGTCCCGCCCCAGGATGAACCGCAGATTCCCGGCGGCGTCCAGCTGCTCCAGCAGCCGGTCCTCCTGGAAGACCGCCGCCCAGCGGCAGTTCTCCAGGCCGGACACCGTGCCGCTGTCCGCCGCCTCCAGGCCCAGCAGAATCCGCAGCAGGGTGGTCTTCCCCCCGCCGGAGGGAGCCATGACGCAGGTGACGCCGTCCCCTGCGGTAAAGGTCACATCCCGCAGCACCGGTACGCCGCTGTAGGACTTGCAGAGGTTCTGCACCCGTATCTCCATCACACCGCCGCCTTTCCCGCAATGGCGTCCGCCAGCTTCAAAAAGAGCCGCTCAAAGAGTATGGACACCGCCACAATGGCGGCGGTCCAGGCGAAGAGGTCCGCCGTCTGAAAGTAGATTTTGGCGGTGTACAGCCGCTCGCCCATGGAGCCCCTGGGCAGGCCGATGACCTCCGCCGCGATACCCGCCTTCCAGCAGAGGCCCAGCCCCAGCGAGGCGGCGGAGCGGAAGTAGGGCAGCACCTGGGGGAGGTAGATCCCCCGCAGCCGCCGGACAAGGGGCACACGAAACACACGGGCCATCTCCAGCAGCTTCCCGTCCGTCTGCCGGATTCCCTCCAGCAGGTTCAGGTACACTGTGGGAAACACCATCAAAAAGGCGATGAACACCGGCAGGCAGCCGCCGTCCAGCCACACCAGGGCCAGGATGATGAAGGAGGCCACCGGCGTGGCCTTCACCGCCGCCACCGGGGGCGCAAGCAGCTCCTCCGCCAGGGGATACCGGGCCGCCAGAGCCGCCAGCCCCGCCGCCGCCAGGCAGGAGAGCAGAAATCCCCCCAGGATCCGGCAGGCGGACCAGCCCACGGCGTTCCAGAAGGCGGCGGTAACCGCCAGAGCCGCCAGCCGCCGGAAAGACGCGAGGGGCGAGGCCAGCAGCAGCTCTCCGTGGGGGTAGGCCGCCGCCAGGGCCATGGCCCCCAGCTGCCACACCGCCAGCCAAAAAACCACAGCCCGCAGACGGAGGCCGTCTTTACGCGCCATAGAAGAAGTCGTCCCGGGGCAGCTCTCCGCCCACGGCCTCCGGGGCAGCCGCAGAGAGGACCTGGAGATAGCCGGAGAGCTTCTCATACATCTCCTGTCCCGTGAGGCAGACGATATTGCAGTGGGGCAGGGCCTGTTCCGCAATGGCAGCGCTCTCGATGATGCCGTACGCCGCGATCAGCTCCGCGGCCTCGGCGGGGTTGGCGTTGACCCAGTCCACGCTCTGGGCGTAGTATTGGAGGAAGCACTTCACGGTCTCCGGGTGCTCCTCCACGAACGCCCGCCGGGCCACCGCCACGCCGGTGATCATGGCGGAGCCGTTGTCCAGGGCATCCCACTCCGCCGTCAGGTCCAGAGCCACCCGGAGGTGTTCCAGCTTATTCTGGGCCGCAGTGACAAAGGGCTGTGGCAGCATGGCGACCGTCGCCGCGCCGGAGGCCAGGGCCGCCACGCACTCGCTGTGCTCACTCTTCCAGTCGATGGTCACATCCCTGTCCGGGTCGATGCCGTTTTCGCTGAGGAGATACCGCAGGCCGTACTCCGGCGTGGAGCCCTTGCCGGCGGAGACGATGGTCTTGCCCGCAAGATCTGCCACGGACTGGATCTCATCCCCGTTTTCCACAATATAGAGCACGCCCAAGGTGTTGACGGCAAGACACACGACGCCGCCCTCCGTCTTGTTGTAGAGCACGGAAGCCAGGTTGGCCGGGACGCAGGCCACGTCCAGATCCCCTTTGATGAGGGCGGGGGTCACCTCGTCGGCGGAGCCCGCCAGCGTGAACGTCCAGTGCTCGCCAATGCCGGGCATGGACATCAGATGGACCAGACCCATGGCGGTGGGGCCCTTCAGGGTGGCGAACCGGGTCTGGACGGCTTCCGGGGGGAGCTCCGCCGGAGGATCGGAGGGAACCAGCCCCTGCGCATCGCTCTCCGGGGCTGTGGAGGCCGTATCCGGAATGTCCGGCTTCCGGCCGCAGGCGGCCAGGGACAAAAGGAGCAGGACAGTCAGGGACAAGGACAAAATTCTTGGATACAGTTTCATGATGAATTCCTCTTTTTCTTATTTTTGCCGAGGCCGCGCCCCGGCGCCTCGCCGGAAGAAACGCCGCCGCTCCATTTCCGGCTTCGCCGAAAATGGAGCTTAGAGCCGTTCCCAGAAATCATGAAAAAAGGAAGCGGGGACGGGGAATGCAGAGCAAGGCGGAGGACGCCGGCAGGCTGACGCCCCCCAGGGACGGCAACGCGGTCATGCGGTTCCCGGACCGCTGACCTTTTCTCAGTATTTTGGGGAACTGTTCCAAGCGGCAAAGCCGCCAAGGTCTGCGCAGCCGCTGGGCTTGCGCGGGGACCCGAAAAGGGCGGGCGAAACCTTTTTTTGCAGCGCCGCCTCCGCGCGTACACCGTCTTGGGGTCACGCCGGGGAGCCGCCCCAGCCTGCCGGAGAGCGCCGAGACCACATCTGCCGGCGCGTCCATAGCCACGCTGATGATGTTGACTCTCTTTGTGTGATAGGGTACGCCCATCCGGCCAATGATATGCTTTCCATACTGGTGCAGCAGATCGTTCAGCGCCGTCACCCCCCGCGCCCTCCTGTACGATCACCGCCACTACGGCCACGCGTGTCTCCACTTGCCTTCCTCCTTCCGCGGAACATAAAAACATCCCCTCCGCCGTCTGGCGGGGTGTGATAGGGAAGTATTTTAGTTTGAGGAGAAACGGTGTAACGGTAAGGGTTACGCCGCTTTCAACTTTGCCAGGGATACGGGGAGCATACCTACGAAATTGTAAACAATATCAATCTTCTGTGTCCGTTTTCCGCTGGATTTGTCCGGGGCGTGTACCTCAATACGCTCGATGAACTCATTCACCAGGGCTGGGGTAAGTATATCAATATTGTTGTACTTCTTCACCAGAGCGATAAACTGCGCCATATTCACGGCTTGAGTCTGCTCCTTATCCGGTTCAATGCAGCCATAGGGAACCTGGGTACATAGCCGTTGACCGCTGTTGCCCTTATTGGTGAAAACTGCCCGTATCTTCTTTGATGTGTCACAGGGATAGAACCCGTTGAAAAGTTCCCGAACCGCTACCATATCGTCAAGGCCCTTGGCGCTGTCTATGCCATCCGTCACAGCGATATAACGCACGTTGTAATCTTCTGTGAATCGCTCCATCAGAGCACCTACAATAAGGCGGTTTCGGCCTGGCCTGGAATGGTCCTTGACGATAATGGTTTTTACTCGGCCCTGTTCTACAAGGTCCATCATTTCTGTAAAGCCCGGACGCCCAAAATTGGTCCCGGTAAACCATCGTCCGAAAAGAAGAACACGTTGCTTAGACCCTGTTCCTTGCAGTATTTCAGTAAAAATTACGCTGAGATGTATTGTGTAAAAGGTGGTTTCACCAGACCACTACATTACATTGACTGAGGTTCATTTGTGGCAAAATGGCACAGGCTGGGGAGGCGGTGATCGACCAGCAGAAGGGAACCGAAGCGGGAGCGTCCGGGGATGACCTGGGCGCTCCGTTCTCTTTATAGGCCCTCTG
>NZ_CAJULS010000058.1 GCF_910587525.1 uncultured Oscillibacter sp.
GTTCAAAACCGCTTCCCGAAGGGCGTCAAGGGGATATTCCGGCATATCCTGCCGCCTTCCCGTTCTCGGATCGATGCGTACAGCAATGCGCATATTGCTGCGCAGGAAGCTGACCGCACCCTCCAGCATTTCCACCAGGGTGCCCTCAATGCGTTTGCTGTCCAGGAAACGCCTTCCTGTTTCATCCACTTCCCCCATCTCGGTGCCTGGCACGCGGGACGCGATGATACTGAGCTGGGGGAAATAGGCCTGGGGATACAGGCTGAACAGCAGGACCGCTGTGAGGGTGAACTGCCCCTCCTTTTGCAGTCCGGTCAGCTCATAGAGCTGCTCCGCAGGAACTGAGGCGAAATTGGGGCGGTCCAGCTTGCGCTTCAGCAGATACTGCTCCAGCTGGACCTGATCCAGAGCGGAGGAGGAGATTCCCGCCACCGGTCGCAGATCGTCCCGGCTCCGCTTGCGGTAGGCCTCGTAGCTGTAGACCTCGTACTCGGTCATAGGCTTATCGGCATCGCCCACCCGGATGAAAGACCCCTTGAGACGGCCCCGCGCTGTTTTGAAGCAGGGGCGCTCCGCCAGATCCAGTGGGGGGATCTCCGCCGCCACAAACAGCATGGTCCCCTCTCCATAGACCGATAAAACAGGACGCACCACCGGGGTCATGGATTCACCCACCTCCATCAGTTTCTTTTGGAGGTCCTGGGCATCATAGACTCCAACCTTGGCAAACCCTTGTTTTTCATCCAGACCAAATAAAAGCATCCCGCCCTCATTCTGGTTGGCGAAGGCAGAAAACGTGTCATAGAGCCGCTCCGGACATCCCTTGTTGGCGGCCTTGACCTCCAGGGTCTGTTCCTCGCAATTTCGCTGCTGAACTCTTAAAAGCAGTTTTCCAAATTCTTCTTCCAGCATAAGCACACTCCTTATTTAAGCCGCAAGAACATAAGAAAGAAAGGGGATAAGTAAGACTTTTCTTATATTAGTTCTTATGTTGTTATGTTCCTAGAAACATCATAACAGACAAGAGAAGAAAAATCAATCGAAAATGCACAATTCACCCGCAGAGAGCTGTACTCCCTGCGGGTGGGTTCTCTTTCTATTCACTTTACAGGTATAGTCCCGCCCGATATGTAACCATCACCCGATGCCCCGCCGCCGTCCGGTCCGCCCGCGCGAAACTCATATTTCGCGCGGGTATCATCTTCTTGACCATCTGGCCGCCCACGGAGCCGGCCTCGCGGCTGGTGAGGTCGCCGTTATAGCCCTCCTTCAGGTTGACGCCAACCTCGGCGGCAGCCTCCATCTTGAACTTATCCATAGCGGCACGAGCCTCGGGAACATTGATCTTGTTGTTGTTCTTGCTGGACATAGCAATTTCTCCTTTTCATCAATCATACTTGCTGATTTGCGTGCGGGTCCATTGGGTATCGCGAGCATAGTTTGACTCGAACCGTCGGGAATATCCGTTTTTTCCGCCGGAAATTTTTGTGAACCATACACAGATATTCCGCCGCTTTTTCTGCCCCTTCTGAAAATGATAATATATAGTATATCTGTTTCACGCGCTCCTCATTTACATTTTTTTGCTCCCACGGGATATCCTATCCGCAAAGGAGTTGGTTGCTGTGGCTCGTCTGAGCACGTATTTCTCCCTGGAGGACGCCGCCGGAAAACACGACGCGGCACTGCTGAAACGGGAGCTGGACACCCTGCCGGGTGTCACCTCCGTCAGTGTCAGCGGCAACGGGTGCCTGGCGGTAGACTATGACACCTCCGGCGTCCGGCAGGAGCAGATCCTGCAAAAGGTTCAGGAACTTGGGTTTCAGCTGCGGGATCATCTGGACGGGGAGTAGAAAAACGGCGCGTGCCAAAGGCACGCGCCGCCGCTATTTTTCCTCTTCTCTGGGGCCGGGCAGATACTCCTCTCCCGCCGCCGTCATCTCCAGTTTACCGGCGGAGAGCTCCGTCAGCCTGGGAGCGAATGCCTCCGCTCCCCCGGCGGGAAAGGCAGCCCGCAGCCTCACATCCGCACCGTAAACCGTGTCCCGCACCACGCCGCCGCAGGCGGCGATGTCCAGCTTGACCCGCTCCAGCAGCGGATACGTACAGGGAACCTCCCACAGCGTCCACAGGCTCACCCGGCACACCCCCGCCGCATCCAGCGCGTCTTTTGCCCCCCGGGTATAGGCCCGGGTCAGACCTCCGGCTCCCAGCAGGATGCCGCCAAAATACCGGGTCACCACACAGCAGACGTTGGTGACCTCTTGGCGCTGGAACACATTCAGCATAGGCTGTCCGGCGGTGCCCTGGGGCTCGCCGTCGTCGGAGTAGCGGACGGCCCCGTCTTTCAACAGGTAACACCAGCAGTGGTGGCGGGCGTCGTAATACTGTTTCCGGACCGCCTCCAGATGGGCCCGGGCCTCCGTCTCGGTCTCCACCCGCCAGAGATGGCTGATAAAGCGGGAGCGCTTTTCCGTGAACTCGCCCTCGGCATCCCCGAAGGGCACACGATAATCAGACATAAGCAGCACCTCATTTCGGGGGTTGTTTTTTACGCATGCGCAAGGGGCTTCCTGAAAGCCCTGTAGGGTCGGCTATCAGCCGCCCGTCTCCCAACGAACACCGGATTTCCCTTTGGACGGGCGATTGATAATCGCCCCTACGCGCCGAATCTCCCTTGGGGCGGGCCTGCCGCGCCACCGGTAAACGGCCTCATGATTGGAGGTCCTCCGAAGGGGGCAGCATATCCCGCACATCGGTCCGGCCCGCCAGATAATCCAGATTCACCTGAAAATGGTCCGCCAGGGCAAGAAAAACCGAATAGCTGGGGAATCCCTCTCCATTTTCCACTCTCTGATAATTCCGAAGCGTAATATCGATTGCTCTGGCAACGCGCTCTTGTGATTCATTCCGCTCTTTTCGAAGTTCTTTTACTCTCTGTCTAATTTCCATCTGATAACTCCTTGACAGGGATGCAAATTTATGTTAATATTAACGTATTCTTTTCGACGCACTTAAGGGAGGTACACAATGTCCGATTTCATGCTCTGGCTCCACGCCAACTATATCCGTCCCCAGCTGGACGCCGTCCCTCCGGAGGATTACAGTGCCCATTTCGACCTTGTAAAAAACGAGCTGCCGCCCTTTGCCTGGGAGGAATTGGACAAATGCCTGGAGTTCACCGCCATCCACGCCTTCGCCCTGGGCTTCCGCACCGGAAAGGGACTGGCCTGGCATATTCCCGCCGGGTCTCCCGAGGCTCCTTCCTCTGAGCCGAGGGTGGCCCGCCTCACTCCGCGATAAAGGGCTCCATCCGTCCCAAAGTCCTGGGGCCGCAGACCGCCGTCACAGCGATGGTCTCGCCGTACTCCACATTCTCCACCTTGGCCTCCCGGTACAGCGTGTCCACCAGGCCGCCTTTGTCGTAAGGGATATGGAGCACCACCCGCCGGACGCCCTTGTCCAGCTTCCGGCCGATCAGCTCCAGAAGTCTCTCCACACCCTCGCCGGTTTTGGCGGAGATGGCGCAGATGTCCTCTCCGTGGGGCATAATCTCCCCCACAGGAAGCCGGTCATACTTATTGAACACGTCAATACGGGGCAGCTCCCCGGCGCCCAGCTCGGCGATCAAACTCTCCACCACCTGGGCCTGGAGCTGCCACTCCGGGTTGGACACGTCGATGACGTGGAGCAGCAGATCGGCGTACTCCAGCTCCTCCAATGTGGCCTTGAAGGCCTCCACCAGCTGGTGGGGGAGCTTTCGGATAAAGCCCACCGTGTCAGAGAGCACCACGTCCAGGGTATCGTCCACCGCCAGCAGGCGGCTGGTGGTGTCCAGGGTGTCAAAAAGGCGGTTGTTGGCCGGGATACCCGCCCCGGTGAGGCGGTTTAACAGCGTGGACTTTCCGGCGTTGGTGTAGCCCACGATGGCCACCACCGGAATTTCGTTCTTCCGCCGCTGCTGGCGCTGGGTGCCCCGCACCCGGCGCACGTCCTCCAGGTCATCCCGGAGCTTGTCGATCTTCCGCCGGATGTGGCGGCGGTCCGTCTCCAGCTGGGTCTCGCCGGGACCCTTGGAGCCGATGGGCCCCTTGCCGCTGGTGCCCGCCTGGCGCTCCAGGTGGGTCCACATGCCCGTGAGCCGGGGCAGCAGGTAGCGGTACTGGGCCAGCTCCACCTGGAGGCGGCCCTCCTTTGTCTGGGCCCGCTGGGCGAAGATGTCCAGAATCAGCCCGCAGCGGTCCAGCACCTGGACGCCCAGCAGGTCCGTCAGCACCCGCTGCTGGGAGGGGGAGAGGTCGTTGTCGAAGATGACCATAGTGGCCTCCACATTCTCGCAGTAGAGCTGCACCTCCGCCACCTTCCCCTCGCCGATGAAGGTTCGGGGATCCGGCGCGGGGCGGTTTTGGAGCACGATGCCCACCGTCTCGCCCCCGGCGGTCTCCACCAGGGCAGAGAGCTCCTCCATGGTCTCCTCGCTGGCGTTCTCCTCTTTTTTCAGCACCGGTGAGTGCAGACCCACCAGCACCACTTTGTCTCGAATTTCTTCTGTTTGCCGCATAATACCTCTTTATTGATTGGGAATGGGGCGTTTGAAATCCGTCCCGTTCTCCGCGCCCCAATCCCAATTTCTGTTTTTCAGAAGCGGTATTCACCGGCGCTGAACGCCTGTCAATACAGCTTCTCAGCCGGCGGAGTAGGCCTCCACAATCTCGCCGGTGTAGATCCGGTGCCAGCCGCCCTTCTCGCCATAGTAGGGAAGGATTTTCTCCTGTCCGGCTACGACGCACTCCGGCTCCATGTCCTGGACGTACAGCTTCCGGCACACCAGCACAGCCTCTGCCTCCTCAAAGAAGGGGGCGTCTCCGGCTCCATAGCGGACCGTCAGTCCGCACTCCTTGATTTTATCCACATCCCGGCCGCTCCTGGAGCCGCAGAGGGCCATGGTCTTCTTTTCGCCCTCCGGCAGGACGGATACCGTGAAATAGTCCTGATCCTCCATAAATTGATAGGTGTACCGCTCCGGGCGCACATAGACGGTACACACCGGCAGGTTCCACAGCCGGCCCGTCTGGCACCAGCCGATGGTCATGGTGTTGCAGCTCTTCCGGTCTCCGGCGGTCAGCAGGGCGTTTTGGGCGCTGAAGGCTTGGAGCAGTTCGGAGGCCAGCTCCTTGGGGTCCGCAGGGTGCAGTTTCACAGTTACCAGCTCCTCTCAAATAAACGCATATCCAGTATATGCGCTCCGGCGGAAAAAGTAAACACCAAAGCACAAAGAAAAAGGGCCTGCCGCAGCAGACCCTTTTGCGCACTTCTCACTTGTCCAGGCCAAAACGCTTGTTGAACTTGGCCACGCGTCCGCCGGTATCCACCAGCTTCTGCTTGCCCGTGAAGAAGGGGTGACACTTAGAGCAGACTTCCACCTTGATATCCTTCTTGGTAGAACCTGTCTCAATCACATTACCGCAGGCGCATGTAATCGTAGTCTGCTGATAATTGGGATGGATTCCTTCCTTCATTGCTCTCGTTCACCTCTTTCGCTTCCAGACTACCTCTGAAAAGCTTTCACCTCACAAAGGCGATAATTAGTGTACCACAGGGAAATCAGAAATGCAAGTCTTTTTCTGCTGAAAATCGAATTTTTTTCAAAATCCGGCAAACAGGCGGGAGATTGTGCCGGTTTCCTCGACCTGGGGAAAAATCTATGGTATACTGTTGTTCATTGGCATCTCGCCGGAAAGGAAGGTTTTTCATATGTGGGCGGACAAGAGCGTATTTTATCAAATTTATCCTCTGGGCTTCTGCGGGGCTCCCAGAGAGAACGACGGCGTCCCAGCCAGCCGCATTGGCAAGATCGGGGACTGGGCGGAACAAATCCGGCGTTTGGGAGCGGACGCGGTGTACCTCTCCCCCGTCTTTGAGAGCGACCGCCACGGCTACGACACCCGGGACTACCGGAAAATCGACTGCCGCCTGGGTACCAACGAGGACTTCGCCAGAGTCTGCGAGACTCTCCACAGCCACGGAATCCGGGTGGTGCTGGATGGGGTGTTCAACCACGTGGGCCGGGGCTTCTGGGCCTTCCGAGACGTGCAGGAGAGGAGATGGGACTCCCCCTACAAGGACTGGTTCCACATCAATTTCGACGGCAATTCGGGCTACAACGACGGCTTCTGGTACGAGGGCTGGGAGGGCCACTACGAGCTGGTGAAGCTGAATCTGCGGAACCCGGCGGTGTCGGACTACCTGCTGGAGTGTGTGCAGTTCTGGGCGGACAGCTTCGGCATCGACGGCCTGCGGCTGGACGTGGCCTACTGCCTGGACAAGGACTTCCTACGCCGCCTGCGGCAGTTCTGCGACGGACTGAAACCGGAGTTCTTTCTGCTGGGGGAAACCCTCCACGGGGACTACAACCAGTGGGTCAACGGCGAGATGCTCCACTCCTGCACCAACTACGAGTGCTACAAGGGCCTTTACTCCGCACTGAACTCCATGAACCTCTTTGAGATCGTCCACAGCCTCAAGCGGCAGTTCGGCCCGGAGCCATGGACGCTGTACAAGGGAAAGCGCCTGCTGTGCTTTGCCGACAACCACGATGTCACCCGGGCGGCCTCCATCCTGCAAAATCCCGCCCACCTGCCGCTGATGTACGGCATCCTCTTCGGAATGCCTGGCATCCCCTGCGTCTATTACGGCAGTGAGTGGGGCGCTCTAGGGGACAAATCCCAGGGGGACGACGCCCTGCGGCCCTGCTTTGACGCACCCCAGTGGACGGATTTGACAGACCGGATCGCCGCCATGATAAAGGCCCACCGGGAGAGCGAGGCGCTGTGCCTCGGGGATTTCCATGAGCTGGTGCTCACCAACCGGCAGACCGTGTTCCAGCGCCGGACGGACAGCGAGCGGGTACTGGTGGCGGTAAATGCCGACGGTGCGCCTTACACGGCCCACTTTGACGCCGGCTGCGGCCGGGCGGTGGACCTCCTCACCGGAAAGCTCCACGACTTCGGCGGCGGCAGTGAGCTGCCCCCTTACAGCGTGGCCTATTGGAAGTGCGAGCGGTAAATCCCAGTGCAAAAGAGCCCCGGCGGACAGATGTCCCCGGGGCTCTTTTGTCACAGGTCCAGGGCCTCTCTCAGGTCCGCCAGATACTGCCGCTGCTGCTTTTTGAGATACACCGCTGCAAAGGGGCGCATCCAAGCCCTTTTCGGTGTCACATCCTCGGTAAAAGTCACGGTGCAGCCGCCGGCGGCGGGAAGAAACTCCCCCGTCCAGCGGCCCTTTATATTTTTGTTCTCCAGGTCAAAGGCCCAGTAATGGGGCGGCTCCAGCCGGGTAACTGTGAAGGTTGTGGCAAAGCCGTCCCCCGTGTACTCCACAAAAGCCATCTCGCCGGCAGTCTCCACCCGCGCCACATCGCTCCGCCAGTCCTGACGGGAGAGGTCCGTCACCGTCTCCCAGACCCGCTCCACAGGACAGGCCAATTTCGCCGTGATACACAATCTTGGCATATTACACCTCCACAGCCTCTCCCGTGTGCAGAAAGTACAGCACTTTCCGGGCCACCGGCCTCTCCAGCACCTGCTCCAGCGCCCGGCTGTACGCCTCCAGCTGGGGACGGTAGTGCTCCGCGCGGCGGCGGATATCATCCGCTGTCCGGACGTGGTCAGTCTTGAAATCCACCACTGTCACCCCCGCGCCGGTTTCAAAGCAGCAGTCCACCACGCCCTGAAGGAGCATGGCCTCCTCCGCCGGCGCCTTGGGGTCATAGTACCGGGCCTCCATCAGCAGCGTAAAGCGGTACTCCCGCAGGACATTTTTTCCGCTCCGGATCTCCTCCGCCAGGGGCGAGATCAGGAACCGCTCCAAGGCCGGGATATCCACCGCCGCCGCCTGTTCTGCCGTCAGCAGCGCTTTCTTCTCCATAGCCGCCACCTGGGCCGCCGCATCTGCCGTTCCGAAATCCAGGTACTGGAGCGCCAGATGGACAGCAGTGCCCCGCTCTGCCGGCGTCAGGCCATGGCTCTCCTGCCGGAATTTCGGCTGGGACAACGGCCGGAGATAGGGCGTGTGGGCGGCGTTTTCCGCAATCTCCTCATCCAGAGCCCGGCCTTTGAGCTGCGTGGCGGTGATCTTGGCGGGAAGGCGGGTCTCCCGGCTGTGGGGATATGTAAATTCCAACAGACCCGGATCAAAGTCCCCGGTCTCCGCCGTCTCCCCCTCCCTGGACAGGCCGGCGGCGGTGTGAGGATGGAAGTCCTCACTGTCATGGATGAACACCTGCCAGGACACGTCGCCTCCGGCATAGGGCACCGCCCCCTCCGCCTCCGCAAAAGACCGCAGGGGTGCCGCCTCAGGACGGCACAGCAGGGGCAGCAGCAGCCAATCCCCAAAGGACTTCGCCGATGCCGCCGTCTCCGGCAGAACCGGACATGAGGCCATGGCGCAGAGCTTTTGCAGCCGCCCTTCCGCATGGTACATGGCGTCCACCAAAATCAGCTTCTCCTTGGGCCGGGTCATGGCTACGTACAAAATCCTCTGCTCCTCCGCCAGATTCTCCCGCCGCAGCTTCTCCTCCACCGCCCGCCGGGCCAGGGTAGGATATTGGATTTTCCGCTCCAGGTCCACCCGCCGGGGCCCCAGGCCCATCTCCGGATGGACCAGCACCGGCGTGTCAAAGTCCTGCCGGGAGAAGGCGTGGTCCAGGTCCGCCAGGATGACGATGGGGAACTCCAGGCCCTTGGATTTGTGGATACTCATAAGCCGCACGCCGTTCGCCGCCGCCGCGGAGGAGGCGGCAGGGGCCTCCCCGGCCTCCAGCAGCCGCCGCAGATGGGTCACAAAGGCAAAGAGCCCCCGGTATCCACCGCTCTCAAACTTCTCCGCCTGCCGGCTCAGGGCAATGAGGTTTTCCCGCCGCTCCACGCCCCGGTCCATGGCGCCGAAAACACCCAGGACGTTCAGCGTATTGTAGATGTGCCACACCAGCCGGTGAACATCCATGTCCCAGGCCGCCTGCCGCAGGGCCGCCAGGGTCTCCAGAAAGGCGGCGCAGTCCGCCCCGCCGTCGGCCTTCACCGCATCGTAGAAGTCCCCCTCCCTAACTCCGCCGCGGATCTCCGCCAGCCGGTCCGGCGTAAAGCCAAAGAGAGGCGAGCGCAGCACGGCGATCAGCGGCACATCCTGCCGGGGGTTGTCCACCAGGGACAGCAGGGCCACCATCACGGAAACCTCCATGGTCTCGAAGAAATCCTCGCTCTCGTCAAAGGAGCAGGGCACATCCCGCTCCGCCAGCGCCTGTGCAAAGGCGGCCAGCCGGCTCCCGGGGGAGCGCATCAGGATCACAATATCCTCCGGCCGGCAGGGGCGGAAGGTCCCGTCCTCCTCCGTCACGGGGTATCCCTCGTCCAGCAGCCGCCGGATGCGCGCCGCCACAAACCGGGCCTCCGCCGTCAGCTTTTTCACCGGGCGGTCGTTCTCCGCAGACCGCTGGCGGGCGGAGATCAGGTGAAATTCCGTCTGGCAGTCCCGGCGCTCCGGGTAGTAGGCCGCGCCAAAGTGAAGGGCCTCGTCCTCCCCGTAGGCCATCTCCCCCATCTCCGGAGAGAGGATGTTGGCAAAGATAAAGTTGGCCGCATCCAGAATCTCCCGCCGGGATCGGAAGTTTTTGGACAGGAGGATCTTCCGCTCCTCTCCCTCCTCCGCCTCCTCCCAGGGCTTGAAGCGTTCGTACTTCTCCAGGAAGATGGTGGGGTCCGCCAGGCGGAAGCGGTAGATGCTCTGCTTCACATCCCCCACGGTGAAGATGTTCCGCCCGTCTCTGGATACGGCCCGGAAGATGGCGTTTTGCACCTCGTTGGTGTCCTGGTACTCATCCACCAAAATCTCCTGATACCGCCCCGCCACCTGCTCTCCCAGCTCTGTGGGGCCGCCCTCCGGCCTCACCAGCAGCGCCAGCGCCAGGTGCTCCTGGTCAGAGAAGTCCGCCGCGTTCAGCCGCAGCTTCTCCACCCGGTAGGCCTCGCCGAAATCCGCTGCCAGCGCCAAAAGGGCCTCCATGGCCGGGGCCACGGCCCGCAGGTCCTCCATGGCCTCCTCCCCGCTGACATCCAGCAGGCCCAGAATCTTTTTTGTCTCCGCCTTGCAGCTGTCCCAGACCTGCTTCAGGGCGGTCACCTCCGGGTCGTCCTTGCGGCCCCTGGGGGTATTCAGCCGGGGGAAGGTGATCTCCGGCGCCGCCCGGCGGGCAGCCTCCCAGGTCTCCGCCTCCCCCAGAGCCTGAAATCCCCAGGCGGCGGCGAGAAATTTTTCACCGTAGCCGGAGGAGAGGGCCGCGTCGTCCTCGGTCCGCAGCGCCCAGCGGCGGAGAAGCTCCGCCCAGTGGAGGGCTTTTCGACGAATGAAGCGCAGCAGCTCCCCGGCGTAGGGGGTGCCGTCAAAACCACCCTCCAAACGGGACCAGGCCTCCCGGCTCTCTGCGAGCCAGCGGTCCGGATAGGCGTGGCTTTGCAGCTTTCCGTAGACCTCCAGCACCAGCGCCGCAAGGCGCGAGTCGCCCCGCCCCGCCCCCAGGGTGTCGGCCAGGAGCTCCCGTCCCGGGGTCAATCCATCGTAAAACTGTTCCAGGACCCGCTCCAGCACCCGCTGGCGGAGAAGCTTTGCGTCGCTCTCGTCCAGCACCCGGAAGTCCGGCGTCAGGGCGTGGCGGTCCCCCTCCCGGGCCAGGAGATGGGTATTTTCCCGCAGCAGGGCTGCGCAAAAGGCGTCTACCGTCTTGATGTCCGCCTGATACACCCGCAGGAGCTGGCGCTTCAGGTGCCCGTCCCCCGGGTTCTCCGCCAGACGCTTCGTCAGCTCCGCGGCGATCTTGCTCCGCAGCTCCGCCGCCGCGGCCTTGGTATAGGTGATAATGAGGAAGTCATCTACATTGCAGTGCTCCTCCGTCACACATCGGAAGAGCCGCTCCACCAGCACCTTGGTCTTGCCGGAGCCTGCGGCGGCGGACACCAGGAGGCTGCCGCCCCGGTTCTCCACCACGGCCCGCTGCTGGGGGGTCAGTGTGAGCTTTGCCATGTCATCCCTCCTCTTCCTCGATCTCCCGCCAGAAGTCCTCGGTCTTCACCGGCAGGATGTAGCGCAGGTGGTCGCCGTCCTGTCCGTCCTGAAAGTGGCAGGCACTGGCCCACTGGCAGTATTTGCAGTAGCTGTCATCCTCGCCGCGGCACCAGGGGTCGGCATCGATGTCGCCCTGGCGCAGCTCCCGGGCGATGTCGCGCAGCTGCCGCTCCACGTACTTTCCAAGTTTGCCCAGCCGGGCCGCCGAGGCAATGCTGCCGGAGAGCTCCCCCTTCCGGTTCACCCGCAGGGGCAGATACCGGGGCTCCTGCAAGGCGTCGTGCTCCATGGCCTGGAGCACCGCCGGCTCCGCCAGCAAGAGCCCTGAGCGGCGAAGCTGCTTTTCCCGCTCGCTTTGCAGCTTCTCCGGGGTAACGTTCCGCTCCATAGAGAGGATCTCCTCCCTGGCGGGAAGATAGAGCACCCCCGCCGGCTCGATCTCCCTGCCGAAGCGGGCCGTGCCCTCCTTTTGCAGTGTGAAGAGGTACAGCAGCATCTGGATATCCAGTCCCATCCGCACCGCCGAGAGGTCAAAGGCCTTCCGCCCGGACTTGTAATCCACCACCCGGAGATAGAGCTTATTGTCCTTTACCCAGCCGTCCACCCGGTCCACCTTGCCGCCCACGCGCAGCTCACCGTCGGGCTCAGAGACCACCACAGCGGGCAAAACGCCGCCGTCCCCGAAAGAGAGCTCAAACTCCAGAGGGATGAAATCCGAGTGCCGCAGCTCCTCTGCCACCTGCTCCACCACGGCATAGGCCGTGTTCCGCAGCCGGGCGAAGAGATACCGGAACCGGGCGCTCTTACCCGCCAGGTCCGGCAGCTCCTGGGCGGCGTATTCCTCGATGTACCTCCGCACCAGGGCGCGGAGCTCCTCCCGCTCCACCCGGGCAAAGCCCCCCTGGGCCAATACATCCCGGGTGACGTTCTCCAACAGGTAGTGGAGGAAAGTGCCGATCTGGGGCGCGTCAAAGGCGGCTGGAGTCCGGGGCTTTGCCCGCAGGCCGTACTCCATGAAATAGGCAAAGTGGCAGGACCGCATCCGCTCCAGCCGGGAGGCGGACATGGCCGCCCGTTCACCGTACAGCGCCCGCACCGCCCCGGGGGACAGCGTCCCCCGCCGCAGCCGGGAGGCCCGCTCCATAGCCTCCAGCCGCCTGGAAAAGGCCGGATTTCCCGCGAAGTAGTTCCACAGCGTCCCACCGGGGGCGCTGCCCGCCGTCTCCAGCGCCGGGAGCGGGGCCGCCAGGCGGTACTCCCGGCCGCCGCTCTCCTTTTCCACCCGCAGGCGTGGGAACAGCGTCCGCAGCCGTCCCACCACAAAGGCAGGGCGCAGCTCCGCCCCGGCCACATCCGCCGCCGGATAGCTGACCGTCAGTCCCAGCCTGGGCTGGGCCAAAGCGGCATAGAGGTTCTGGAGCTCGATGCCCATACGGTCCATGCCGGCGGGGGCCAGCTCCACGCCCCGCTGGGCCAGCTCGTCCCGGTCGTCGCCATTGAGGATGCCGCCCCCCTGGCCGGGGGAGGGCAGGACATGGTCGTTGGCCCCCAGGAGAAAGAGGTACTTGGCCGTGTGCCGGTCATTCCGGGTGATCTCGCTGACGGACACCTGGTCCAGCGACACGGGGATCGTCCCCACGCTGTACTGGGTCATCACCTGCCGGAACAGCCGGGTGAACTCGTCCAGACCCATGGGCTCGCCGCCCAGAATCTCCACAAACTGGTCCAGCACACCGCAGAGAATCTCCCACAGCTGGGCAGTTTCCTCCGCGCTTTGAAGCCGCCCCGCGGCGGCCTGGGAGCGCATCTGGGCCTCCAATGCATCCTGAAGGCTCAGCTCCTCCATAAAACCGTACAGCGCAGCGATCTTCTCCCCCGCCGTCTCTCCGGCCCTCAGCCCCTCCGCCAGGCGGGCCAGGGGGCGGCGCACCCGGCGGCGCAAGCCGTTGACCCGGTCCAGCTGCGCCTGCCGTCCATCGTTCCAGGGCACGCCGTATCCGTCCGGGTTTTCCGTCCAGTCCACATCCCGCAGCCACATCCCACCGTGGATCTCCCACTTGAGAACGTAATTCTCCAGCAGGTCACATTCCTCCGGCGTCAATCCAGCCAATCCGGTCTTGAGCCAACGGAACATATCGTCGTACTCATACCCGCCGCCGATGGCAGCCAGCACGCCGGTGAGAAGACTCACCGCCGCCCTCTCCAGCACGTCGCTGCGGCGGCTCAGGTAGGCCGGGATGCCGTACCGCTCGAACACGGTCTCGATCGTCCCGGCGTAGTCCGCCAGGTTCCGGGCAGCCACGGTGATGTCCCGAAAACGGCATTTCCCTGCCGCCGTCAGACGCAGGATGTCCGCCGCCGTCTGCTCCACCTCGGAGAAAACTGTGTCCGCCTCCCGGAGGCGGATGGCGCCGCACTCCCCCGAAAAAGGCAGATTCTCACCGAAAAAGCACCGTTCCAGATGGCCCAATGCCGTGTCATCTGCCGCCGCCAGCTCCCGGATCTCCACACGGCAGCCATTTTGCTCCGCCAGACGGCGGAGCCGCTCCAGGGTCTTGAGGGAGGGCTCGAAGATCTCCTCCCGGCTGCCCAGCTCCCCCAGCAGCGTGACGGTGACAGACCGGGCCTGCCGCAGCAGCACCGACAGCACCCGCCGCTCCTGGGCGTTGAAATAGGTAAAGCCGTCGATGAAAATGTCCTTCCCGCCGGCGTAGCCGGAATCCTCCAGGTGGTCGCAGAGCTTGCTCATCCGGTCCCGGGCGTCCAGGCCGGGGCGGTGAAGGCGGGCCTCGTAGGCCCCGTACAGCAGGCTCAGGTCCCGGAGCTTGTCCCGGG
>NZ_CAJULS010000059.1 GCF_910587525.1 uncultured Oscillibacter sp.
GAGGAAGTGGTGGAGGGCGTGTGCGAGCGCTGCGGCGGCGAGGTCATCCGCAAGGAAAAATCCCAGTGGATGCTGGCCATCACCAAGTATGCCGACCGCCTGATCGACGACCTGGACGATGTGGACTTCATCAACCGCGTGAAGATTCAGCAGCGCAACTGGATCGGCCGGTCCGAGGGCTGCGAGCTGACCTTTGAGACCAATATGGAGGACACCGTCAGCGTCTACACCACCCGGGCGGATACGCTCTTCGGCCTTTCCTACGTGGTCATCTCCCCGGAGCACCCCCTGCTGGAAAAATGGAAGAACCGCATTTCCAACTGGGACGAGGTGTCTGCCTACCAGGCGGAGGCCGCCCGGAAATCCGACTTTGAGCGGGGCGAACTGAACAAGGAGAAAACCGGCGTCCGGCTGGAGGGCGTCCTGGTCACTAATCCCGCCAATGGCGAGACCGTCCCCATGTTCGTCTCCGACTATGTGCTCATGGGCTACGGCACCGGTATCGTTATGGGCGTGCCGGGCCACGACCAGCGGGACTGGGACTTTGCCACAAAATTCGGCCTGCCCATCATCCCCGTGGTGGCGGGCGGTGATATTACCAAGAGCGCCTACACCACCAAGGACGACGGGATCATGATCAACTCCGGCTTCCTCAACGGCATGACTGTGAAGGAGGCCATCCCCGCCATGAAGGACTACGCCGTGGAGCACGGCTTTGGTGTGAAGAAGACGAACTTCAAGCTCCGGGACTGGGTGTTCAGCCGCCAGCGCTACTGGGGCGAGCCCATCCCCCTGGTGAACTGCCCCCAGTGCGGCTGGGTGCCCCTGCCGGAGGACCAGCTGCCCCTGCTGCTCCCCGAGGTGGAGAGCTACGAGGTCACCGACACCGGCGAGTCTCCTCTCGCCAAAATGACCGGCTGGGTGAACACCACCTGCCCCCAGTGCGGCGGCCCCGCCCAGCGGGAGACGGACACCATGCCCCAGTGGGCGGGTTCTTCCTGGTACTTCCTGCGGTATATGGACCCCCACAACGACAAGGCGCTGGCCTCCAAAGAGGCCCTGGACTACTGGTCTCCCGTGGACTGGTACAACGGCGGCATGGAGCACACCACGCTTCACCTGCTGTACTCCCGCTTCTGGCACAAGTTCCTCTATGACATCGGCGTGGTGCCCACCAAGGAGCCCTACGGCAAGCGCACCAGCCATGGCATGATTCTGGGCGAGGGCGGCGAGAAGATGAGCAAGTCCCGGGGCAACGTGGTGAACCCCAACGACATCGTGGCCCAGTACGGCGCGGACACCATGCGCCTGTATATCATGTTCGTGGGCGATTTTGAGCAGGCGGCCATCTGGTCCACCGAGGCGGTGAAGGGCTCCAAGCGGTTTTTGGACCGGGTGTGGAACCTGGCGGAAGCTGCCGGCGACAGCTATGACGTAACCCCCGCCAACGAGGCCATCCTCCACAAGACCATCAAGAAGGTCACCGACGATGTAGACAGCCTGAAGATGAACACCGCCATCGCCGCCATGATGACCGCCGTCAACGAGCTGACGGCCAACGGCGTGACCAGGGGCGACATGAAGACGCTTCTCCTCCTGCTGAACCCCTTCGCCCCCCATATCACCGAGGAGCTGTGGGAGACGCTGGGCTTTGCCGCAAAGACCGGGAAGATGTGCTGCCAGGCGGAGTGGCCGGTGTACGACGAGAGCAAGACCGTGGCCTCCGCCGTGGATATGGCGGTGCAGGTCAACGGCAAGCTGAAGGGCTCCATCACCATGCCGGTGGACAGCGATGAGAAGGCCGTGGTGGACGCCGCCATGCAGGTGGAGAAGGTCCAGAAGGCCACCGAGGGCATGAAGATCGTCAAGACCATCCTTGTCAGGAACCGCCTTGTGAACCTGATCGTCAAGCCTCAGTGAGGCGTGAAAATTACAGGGAGCGGCCAACCGGGGCCCCGTCCGCTGGACGGGGCCCTGTCCTGTGCTCCGGAAGTGGACGCCGCGTTGCAAGTTCCTATCTGTTTTGTGAAAAAGCACCATTCTATGCTAAAGAATTTGTATATTTCCCTTGACAGTTGCCAAAGAAGCGATTAAACTGATAACGGATAATTATCGGAGGGCGATAGGGGTGCTCTCTGGTTGTTTATTCGATTACGGAAAACCGATACCGATTTTTTAGGAGGAAGCAGAGAATTATGATACCATACGTGATCGGAGCCCTGATCGGGCTGGTGGTCGGCGGCGTGGTGTGGTTTCCCCTCGGTATTCGCTATCGGAAACAAGTCTCCGAGAAGGAGATCTCAAGCGCGGAAGAAGAAGGTACGCGCATTATCAACGAGGCCATCAAGAGCGCCGAGGCGAAAAAACGCGAGGCGCTGGTGGAAGCGAAGGAAGAGATCTTAAAGAGCCGCAGCGAGTACGAGAGGGAAGAAAAAGCCCGCAGAGCCGATCTGCAGCGGCAGGAAAACCGCCTGCAGCAAAAGGAAGAGAACCTGGACCGCAAGACAGAGGCCATTGAGAGGAAAGAGGAATCTCTGGCCCAGAAGCACGCGGCCGCCGACCGGGAGAACGAGGAGATCAAGACCATCAAGCGCAGCCAGACCGAGATGCTGGAGCGCATCTCCGGCTTCACCGCCGACGAGGCCAAGCAGTACCTCATCGACCAGGTGGAGTCCGAGGTCATCCATGAGACCGCCGTCAAGATCAAAGAGGTGGAGTCCCGGATGAAGGAGGAGTGCGAGGCCCGGGCCCGCGAGGTGGTGGCCCAGGCCATTCAGCGCTGCGCCGCAGACCAGGTGTCCGAAATGACCGTCAGTGTGGTTCCCCTGCCCAATGACGAGATGAAGGGCCGCATTATCGGCCGCGAGGGCCGCAACATCCGCACCATTGAGACGCTGACCGGCGTGGATCTGATTATCGACGATACGCCAGAGGCCATTACCGTCAGCTGCTTTGAGCCGGTGCGGCGGGAGATCGCCCGCCTGGCCCTGGAGAAGCTGATCGCCGACGGCCGCATCCACCCCACCCACATTGAGGAGATGGTGGAGAAGGCCCGGCGGGAGGTGGACGCCGTCATCAAGAGCGAGGGCGAGCGGGCCGTGTTCGAGTGCGGCATCCGCAATCTCCACCCGGAGCTGGTGAAGATGCTGGGCCGCCTCCACTACCGCACCAGCTACGGACAAAACGTCCTGCGCCACTCCATCGAGGTCTCTCACATTGCGGGCATGATGGCCGCCGATGTGGGGGCCGACGTCCAGGCCGCCAAGCGGGCGGGACTGCTCCACGACCTGGGCAAGTCCGTGGACCATGAGATGGAGGGCACCCATGTGGCCCTGGGCGTGGAATTCGCCCGGAAGTACAAGGAAAAAGAGGACATCATCCACGCCATCGAGGCCCACCACAACGATGTGGAGCCCAGGACCATCGTTGCCTGCCTGGTTCAGGCCGCGGACGCCATTTCCGCCGCCCGGCCCGGCGCCCGCCGCGAGAACCTGGAGAACTACATCAAGCGCCTGGAACAGCTGGAGACCATCACCGGCTCCTATCCCGGCGTGGACAAGGCGTTTGCCATCCAGGCGGGCCGGGAGGTCCGGGTCATGGTGAAGCCCGAGCAGGTCAGCGAGGACCAGATGGTCATTCTGGCCCGGGATCTGGCCAAGAAGATCGAGGAGGAGATGGAGTACCCCGGTCAGATCAAGGTCCACGTCCTGCGGGAGACCAAGGTCGTGGAGTACGCGAAATAACCCCCTTTGCAAAGGACTGCAAAGGCACAAAACGCACGGAACAGAAAGCGGCAGTGAACCCCTCACAGCCGCTTTCTGTCTTTTTACATTTCATCAAAGAAAGGTTGATGTTTCCATGAGTATTCAAGGCCTTTGCGGCACCCGGGGCGCGGCGGAGCGCCGCCCCTCCTCCGCCGGATCGGCCCGGACGGCGGGTGCGTCCTTCCAAGACCAGCTGACCCGGACCTCTGCCTCCGTCACAGGTCCCGCGTTCCACCTCCGTATGCCCGGCGGGAACACCGTCTTCTCCGGGAACCGCACCGGCAGGAACAACACCGCCCAGGAGATCTACGCCGAGTACACGGCGGACTCCACCCCCGGCGACCCCATCGTCCGCGTCACCGGCACGTCGGACAGCGGGCCCTACGACTTCACCTGTCATATCAACGATATTGACCCATCTAACGCCTCCTATGCCGAGATGGCGGCGCTGTACGGCCACCTGGTGAAGACCGGCGCGTACCAAAGCGCTCTGGGCGGCGGCGTGCTTCCCACCGGGCTGGAGGCCGGCGATATCACCGCGAAGCGGGACTACCTCAGCGCCATTGACAGCCACCAATACGACCGCCGTTTCGGCGGCGTATGCAGTGCCCAGGCTTCGGAGCTGCTGGCGCTGTATCAGAGCTGCGCCTCCGGCGCCGCCGGGGCGGCCCCCTGCTGGCCGGAAGCTGACGGCGCCAGCCTCACGCGCGGCAGCCTGACGGACACCCTGAACGAGGCCCGGCTCCTGCTTCTCCGGCGGACGAAGGAGGGCCGGGAGTGGAAGAAGGAGCAGGAGGAGTGGGAACGGCTGATGAAGTGCCTGGACAACTGGATCGACGCCCTGCGGGACGCGGCGGACCGGGAGCGGGAGGACCGGGGCGTCACGGCGGAGGGCGGCGAGGCGATGCTGTCCATGTACCGGAACCTGATCGCCGGGGCGGCCTGGGCAGAGGCGGCGGGCGCGGACCCGGCCCAGAGCAGGGAGGACCTTCTCTCCGCCCTGACCGCGGCCCAGAGCGAGTTGCTGGAGCGGCTGAAAGAGGAGAAAGCCATGGCGGAGGAGCGGGAGGACTGGGCGGACCTGCTGAAACGGCTGGACCGCTGGATTGAGGCCCTGCGGGGGGAGCTCCCGGAATCGGAGCGTGTTCCCCGGACGGAGGCCGCCGGAGACCGGACGGACGAATACAAAATGTGATATTTTACATAAAAACACCTCCGGGGATATGCCCCGGAGGTGTTTTTACACGTCGTTGTCCTCCTGTTCCGCAGCCCGGCGCGCTGTCTCCGCGATATCGTCCCTGGAGAAGCGGAAGACCCTGGCAAGACCGGTCTGTTCGGGATCGCCTGTGGTAAGAATGGGAACCCACTGCTTTGCGCACACGGTGTCGGTGGAGTATTCCTCGCGGGAGTGACCTGCTTCAATGTACTTGTCTTCCGTGTCCTGCTCGGCTCTGACCAGGAGGTTGATCGCCCGCTCAGTCTTCCGAAGCAGATGCAGGTACATCTCTTTCCACATCTCCAGCTCTTCTCTTTCTGTCATATAATTCAGCCCCCTTATATCTAATGTTTTCATTATATAATGCAATAGTCTATTTGGCAAGAGGGCAAACTCACTAATATATCATGTATACATTGTATATTGGAGAGATGCTATATGATTAGATTGGATGTTTTGGAGCTGTTGAAGCAACGGGAGAAAACAAAATATTGGCTGTACAAGCAGTTGGGAATGAGTTATCAGAATTTCAATCGAATGGTGAACAATGAAACGAAATCCATTCGTTATGAGATGGTAGAGACGCTTTGCCAGGTGCTGGAATGTACGCCCAACGACCTCTTCGAGATCAATTTTGACGAGCCGGAAGATAAGAAGACGTGAAAACTCCGGGAGCAGCGCTCCCGGAGTTTTCAGCAGATACTGGCCGTTTCTCAGACCGCAGGCGCCGCGGCGGCCCGCCCGGCCATTCCGGCGTCTGCCCGCTTCGCGCCCGGCCGCTCAGGTAAAGGCGCGGAGCACCAGGTCGGTGGTTCCGCCGTCCGGCGAGAGGACCAGCCGGCGCACCCTGGGGTGCCCGGCGTACTCCTCCCGCAGGAAGTCCCGCAGAGCCGTGCCGCCGTGGCGGCCGTGGATCAGGCGGACGCGGTACACGCCGCCTCCGGCCCGGCGGAGCAGGGCATCCACCGTGACCCTGGCCTGATAGACGTTTTTGCCGTGGAGGTCCACGGTGAGGATTCCGGCCTCTTCTCTCATGGCGCCGCCTCCCGCAAAATATTTTCAAAACGATTGTAACACAGGACGGGCTGTGTTACAATGCGGAAAAACACAGGGAGGAAAAACCATGGCAGTTTACACCGAGACAAAGACCTACCATACCAGGGCCCACATGGGCATGATCGACGTGACGGAGGACTTCCAGCGGGCGGTGGAGGCGGCGTGCCGGAAGCACGGTATCTCCGCCGGAACCGTCACCGGCTTCACCACCGGCGGCGTGGCGGGCCTCACCACCCTGGAGTTCGAGCCGGGCATGGTGAACCACGACCTGAAAGCCGCCCTGGACGTGTTCTCCCCCTACCTGGACCAGCAGGGCCGGGTGGTGCCCTACTGGCACCATGAGACGTGGCACGACGACAACGGCTCCTCCCACATCAAGGCGGCGCTGCTGTCCCCCTTCATCACCGTCCCCTTTGTGGGGGGAAAGATCACCGTGGGCCCCTGGCAGAACCTGACCCTGGTGGAGTGCGACACCCGGGACCGGGTGCGGGATATCGTGTTCCAGGTCATGGGCGAATAGAGAAGAGCCGGAGGCGTCAGCCTCCGGCTTTCGGTTACTTTCCGCCGGTGTACACGGCGATGGCGGCCCGCAGAAAGGCGGCGCAGCCGGGGACCTCCCGGTCGTAGTAGGCCGTAAACCGCCCGTCGGCGGTGTACAGCTGCCCCAGCCCCGCGTGGGCCTGGGGGGTGTAGGCCTCCCAGGAGTAGGAAAGCCACCTGCGGTGGAGGGCGGCGATGCGCTGCCCCTCGGCCCCTGCCGGGGCCTCTCCCGCCCGGACGGCCCGGGTCAGGGCGGCTCTGATCTCCTCCTCCAGGGCCTTCCACTGGCGGTACTCCTCCTCCGTCAGGGCCAGAATACTGGCGTTGGCCCGGTCCACGGTCTCATCTCCGTACTTCTCCCGGATCTCCCTGCCGTACTGCTGCTCGTTGGCCTCCACGGCACGGCGCTTGAACGCCTCGAATTTTTCCTTGTCGGACATTTTTACTCCTCCCTGTGTCTCGTCAATGGTCTTCCGCACCGTCAGGATGAGACCGTCCAGCCGGACCCGCCGGGCCTCCAGCTCCTTCAGGTGGCTCTGCAGCGCCGCCTGCCGGTCAAAGGCCGGGTCGTCCAGAATCCGGCGGATGGCGGCCAGCTCCAGCCCAAGCTCCCGGTAAAAGAGAATGTCCTGGAGCCGGTCCACCTCTCCGGGGCCGTAGAGGCGGTAGCCCGCCTCCGTGGTCCGCAGGGGCTTCAGCAGGCCCTCACTGTCATACCAGCGCAGGGTCCGGGGCGTGACGCCCGCCAGCTCCGCCAGGGCTTTCACAGTGTATTCCATGTTCGATCCCTCCTGACAAAAGAGAGTATAGACCATGACGCAGCGGCAAGGTCAAGGGGTTTTTAAGGATTTTTTTCGGGGCTTCGGCCGGGTCAGCTCCCAGCTCATATCCAGCAGCGCTTTCAGCTTCTCCGCCGGGACGGCGCCGTCCAGGGCGGCGGTGATCCAGCTCTCCTTGTTCATGTGGTAGGCGGGATAAAAACCGGGCTCGGCCCGCAGGGAGCCGGTCATCCGGGGGTCGCACTTGAGGTTTACGATGTCCACGGCGTCCTCGCCCGCCACACCCAGCTTCGCCCGGGGAATGTCCAGGATGACAGCAAACCACTTGCGGCTGCCGCTGTGGCGGAACACCTCGTAGTTGGGATACCGGGCCCAGGGGCGGTCCGGCTCCGCGCCGTAGGCCTCCAGGATGTATTGTGTCAGTTCCGCTCTGTTCATGCCGCGCCGCCTCCGCTGTTTTCTCCGATTATATCATAATTTCGGGGGAGGTTCAATTGCCGGGAGCAGGGGCCGGGCCCTGTGAGCCGCAAGAGCAAAATCGCGGTTGGACGCTTCCCAATTCCTCTCCGCTCTCTGGCCGCGGAGACACAGGGGGAGCTGAGGGAAACATTTGCGCCGGGGCGGATTTTTTGCTATCATGGGAAGAGGACCTCACCGCGCCGCCGGAGGCGGCCCCCCAGGGAGTGGAGGACGTGGAGGAGGAGCGGACGTATGACGGGGCGGGCCGGCTGTGTGTGCTATGAGAGGGCCTATATCACCCACGGCAGTCTGGACTATTATTACATCTACGAGGGAGAGAACGCCGCTCCGGCCTATTGCCTCTGTCTGGACGACAACCTGGGGACCTGGTTTCCGGAGATGGCGCGCTATTTCTGAGAATGGAAATCCCTTTTCTTTTTCTGCGAAAAGGGGTATAATGAAACACCAAAGGAGGGGATGCCCCGTGCTGAACTCGACGCTGTGCTACCTGGAGCGGGGGGACGAGTACCTGATGCTTCACCGGGTAAAAAAGAAGAACGACCTGAACCGCGACAAGTGGATCGGCGTGGGCGGCAAGTGCGAGGAGGGAGAGAGCCCCGAGGACTGCGTCCTCCGGGAGACCCGGGAGGAGACGGGCCTGACGCTGACGGACTTTCGCTACCGGGGCCTTGTGACCTTCGTCTCCGACCAGGCCCCCACGGAGTATATGCACCTCTTCACCGCCTCCGCGTGGACAGGCACGCCCATTCCCTGCGGTGAGGGGGAGCTGGCCTGGATCAAAAAGGCGGCGCTCCGGTCCCTGCCCATGTGGGCGGGGGACAGGATTTTTCTGGACCTGCTGGAGGCGGGCGGGCCCTTTTTCTCGCTGAAACTGCAATACCAGGGGGAGAAGCTGGCCGGAGCATGGCTGGACGGACGGCCCCTGACGGTTTGAGGAGGCCTTTGGAATGGACGGAAAGATACTGCTGTTCGGATTTGAGGACCTGCCCGCCATCCTGGCGGTGAGCGCCGCGGCAGAGCCCTTCGGGGCGGAGGTGGTGCCCGTGGCCCGGGGGGACTACGGCCGGCCCATCGCCGCCCTGGCAGGGCTGGAGGGCGGCATTGGGGTCCCCTATGCCGGCGGGCCCCTGGGGGGACGGATGATGGTGCTCTGCGGCCTGGAGGACCGGGTGCCGGCGCTGCTGCCGGTTTTGGCTCAGGCCGGGGCGGGGCCCGACTGCCTCAAAGCGGTGCTGACGGACCACAACCGGGGCTGGAACGCCCTGCGCCTGTTCGAGGAGCTCCGCCGGGAGCGGCGGGCCCTCTCGGGAAAGTGAGGCGGGCCATGAAGCTGCTGGTATCCGCTTGTCTTCTGGGGACCTGCTGCCGGTACGACGGCGCGTCCAAGGCGCATCCCCTGTCGGAGCAGCTGTTGGAGCGGCATACGCTGGTGCCCGTCTGTCCGGAGCAGCTGGGGGGACTGCCCACGCCCCGTCCCCCGGCGGAGCGGAGGGGGGACCGGGTGGTGACCGGAGATGGGTCCGACGTGACGGAGCAGTACCGCCGGGGCGCGGAGGAGGCCCTCCGCCTGTGCCGCCAGCTGGGGTGCGGGGCCGCCGTGCTGAAAGAGCGCAGCCCCTCCTGCGGCCGCGGGGAGATCTATGACGGGACCTTTTCCGGCCGCCTCGCCGCCGGGGACGGCGTGACGGCGGCGCTGCTGGCGTCCCACGGCGTTCCGGTGTACGGAGAATCCCGAATTGAGGAGCTGTTGAAATGACAGAGGGCAGCCTCTGTCATTTTTTACAATTTTCAGGGGATATTTTCTGTCCGCTTCGTTGGAAAACGGGCTTGTACCGGGGAATGGTTTTCTGTATAATTGATAAAAATAATGAAGAGGAGGGGATACCATGCTGAAATCGGTGAAAGACGCGGCGGTGGTTTCTCTCTTTTCCATTTTTGGCGTTTCCCTTTTCTGACCGGCTTTGGAGCCGGTATTTTTTTGCACCAAAATCAGCGGAACAAATGAGAGGAGAGAATCTATGAAAGAGACCAACAGCACGGCCCCCATCCGGGACGCCCGGACCCTGGGTGTGCCCAGGATGCTGATCCTGGGCCTCCAGCACATGTTCGCCATGTTCGGCGCCACGGTTCTGGTGCCTATTCTGGTGAACTCCTACGGCCTGCCCCTGTCCATCCAGACCACCCTGTTTTTCGCCGGTATCGGCACGCTGTTCTTCCACGTCTGCACCCGGATGAAGGTCCCCGCCTTCCTGGGATCCTCCTTCGCCTTCCTGGGCGGCTTTGCCGCCGTGGCGGGGCTGGACAGCGGCATCTACGCGGGGATGGACCCCGCCGGGAAGCTCCAGTACGCCTGCGGCGGCATCGTGGTGGCGGGCCTTCTGTACGTGGTGCTGGCCCTGATCATCAACGCCGTGGGCGTCCACAAGGTGATGCACTACCTGCCCCCGGTAGTCACAGGGCCCATTATCATCCTTATTGGACTGAATCTGGCCCCCTCCGCCGTCAACAACGCCTCCACCTGCTGGTGGCTGGCCCTGGTGGCCATGGTCATCATAGTGGCGGCCAACATCTGGGGAAAGGGCATGATCAAGATCATCCCCATCCTGCTGGGCGTGGTGGGGTCCTACGTGGTGGCCCTAGCGGCGGGGAAGGTGGATTTTTCCGCCCTGGACATCAACGGCCTCACCGGCGGTCTGACCCCTATTCTGGGCCTCCAGCCCTTTTTCACCGACTTCGGCGGCTCCATCGCCAGGTTTGACATCTCCGCCATTCTGGTGATGGCTCCCATCGCCCTGGCCTCCATGATGGAGCACATCGGCGATATGTCCGCCATCTCCGCCACCGTGGGAGAGAACTTCATCGAAGACCCGGGTCTCCACCGCACTCTGATTGGCGACGGCGTCGCCACCTCCCTCTCCGCCCTCTTCGGCGGCCCTGCCAACACCACCTACGGCGAAAACACCGGCGTGCTGGTCCTCTCCCGGGTGTACGATCCCAATGTGATCCGGCTGGCGGCCGTCTACGCCTTGGTGCTGTCCTTCTCCCCCGCCTTCGCGGTGCTGGTGAACACCATGCCCGCAGCCATCGTGGGCGGCGTCAGCTTCATCCTCTACGGCATGATCTCCGCCATCGGCGTGCGGAACGTGGTGGAGAACCGGGTGGACTTCACCAACTCCCGGAACCTCATTATCGCCGCCGTGATTCTGGTGTGCGGTCTGGGCTTCACCGGCGGTTTGACCTTCACCGTGGGGGGCGTGTCCATCACCCTCACCAGCCTTGCCATCGCCGCCATCGCCGGCATCGTGCTCAACGCCATCCTTCCTGGAAACGACTTCCAGTTCGGACAGTCCGAGGGCGCGGACACCGCCGCCTCCCTGGGGCGGTATTGATCTCCTGCGCGGGTCATTGATACAGGGGAGACAGCCCCGGAGAGAAATTCTCTCCGGGGCTGTTTACACCGCCTGGAAAATGTGGTATATTTTTTGACTGACGAGAGGAGGAGATGTCCATGAGCCGTGAGGCGGTGCTGGCCCTGCTGCGGGCCGGTGGGGAGACATACCTGTCCGGCGAGGAGCTGAGCCGTCAGCTGGGCCTTAGCCGCGCCGCCGTCTGGAAGGCGGTGGACGCCCTCCGGCGGGAGGGCTACGTGGTGGAGGCCCGCACGGGACTGGGCTACCGCCTGGTCACGGCGCCGGATGCCATGACTGAGGCGGAGATCCGGAATTTTCTGGGGAAGACGGCAGTGGTGGGCCGGACCCTCAAATGCTTTAATGAGCTGGATTCCACCAATATCCGGGCCAAACAGCTGGCCCTGGAGGGCGCACCGGACGGCACGGTGGTAACGGCAGATTGCCAGAGTGCCGGGCGGGGGCGGATGGACCGCTCTTTCCAGTCTCCAAAGGGCAAGGGCGTGTATCTGACGGTGCTGCTGCGGCCCCATCTCCCGCCGGAACGGCTGTTGCCGGTGACGGCCATGGCAGGCGTGGCAGTGTGCGATGCAGTGGAGGAGCTCTGCGGCGTCCGCCCGGGGCTAAAGTGGCCCAACGACCCGGTGCTGGGGGGTAAAAAGCTCTGCGGGATTTTAACAGAGCTCTCCCTGGAGGGAGAAACGGGTCGTGTGCAGTATCTTGTGCTGGGCATAGGCGTCAATGTGCTGCACGTGGCGGAGGACTTCTCTCCGGAGGTGGCGGAGATGGCCACATCACTGTCCCTGGCCCTGGGGCATCCGGTGTCCCGTCCGGCCCTGGCGGCGGCGGAGATCCGGGCGCTGGACCGGCTGTACGCCAGCCTGCTGGCGGGGGATTTGACGCCGTATCTTGCGGCCTACCGGCGGAGTTGCGTCAACCTGGGCAGGACTGTCCAGCTGATCTCGCCGGACGGCAGCCGGGAGACCGCCCAGGCCCTGGACGTCGACGAAGATTTCAGTCTGGTGGTGCGGACGGCGTCGGGAGCGGTGAAGACCGTCCGCTCCGGCGAAGTGTCCGTCCGGGGCATGTACGGATATACGGAATGAGAACAGGGGAGGCAATATTTTGAAACTGCTTTGGGAACTCTTTTGGACTTTCGCCAAAATGGGGGCCATCACCTTTGGCGGCGGCATGGCCATGCTGCCCATCCTCCAGCGGGAGGTGGTGGAGAATAAGCGCTGGGCCACTGAGGAGGAACTGACAGACTACTATGCCATTGGACAGTGTACCCCCGGAATCATCGCAGTGAACACCGCCACATTTATCGGCCAGAAGTGCGGCGGCGCTGCCGGCGGCATTCTGGCAACGCTGGGCGTGGTGTTTCCGTCGCTTGTGATCATCTCCGTCCTGGCGGGGCTGATCACCAACTTCGCCCACCTTGCGTGGGTGAAGAACGCCTTTGCGGGTATCCAGGTGTGCGTGTGCGTGCTGATCTTCAACGCAGTGATAAAGCTGCTGAAGAAGTCCGTGGTGGATAAGCGCACCGCCGTGATCTTTCTGCTGGTGCTGGCGGGGGGACTGTTTCTGGACCTGTCCCCGGTGTGGTTCGTCATCGCCGCGGCCCTTGCGGGCATCCTGCTGAAAAACCTGGAGGTGAGAAGGTCATGATAGGCGTCTACCTGCGGCTGTACTGGGAGTTTTTCAAGACCGGCCTCTTCGCTGTAGGCGGAGGCATGGCCACCCTGCCCTTCCTCCAGAACATCGGCGAGACCACCGGCTGGTACACCTACGGCGATCTGATGAACATGCTGGCGGTGTCGGAGTCCACCCCCGGTCCTATCGGCATCAACATGGCCACCTACGTGGGATTCACCGTGGGGGGCGTCCCCGGGGCAATCATCGCCACGCTGGGAGAGGTGACGCCCTCCATCGTCGTGATCCTGATTGTAGCGGCCATCCTCCGCAGCTTCCGGGACAACGTATATGTGGACTGGGCCTTCTACGGCCTGAGGCCCGCCTCCACGGGCCTCATCGGCGCCGCCTGCGCCTCCGTTGTGCTGGAGGTGCTGACCAGTGTGGAGAAGGTCTCCCAGGGCACAGGCATCTGGAACCGCTTCATCCTGGAGGGAGATGACCTCTTCCGCTGGCACGGCCTGCTCCTGGCGGCGCTGCTGCTGGCGCTGACCAACTGGGTCAAGCCCACGAAAAAACTGCACCCCATCGTGTTCATCGCCCTGTCCGCCGTGGTGGGCGTGGTGTTCGGCTTCGCGGGGGCATAAGAGCCGCTTATATTTCAACAGAAGGACCGCCTTTTGGGTGAGCCTGGTAAAGAATGACACACAGAACCCAAAAATATCAGGCAGTCACCGCAAAATGAAGCCAATGTGACATAAATTAACACCCGAGAGAAGGCACGATTGAAAGATCGTGCTTTCTCTTTTGCCCAAAAGGAGGCCCTGACCATGCCGGAAGTCATTTTATCAGATTATTTCTACGGTGATGAAGACGTGCAGCCGTCGAAAAAGCCTCTCAACCTGATTGCGCTGTTTGTATAGCTGCTTATCAT